>CAZVFF010000080.1:0-2859 GCA_964626395.1 uncultured Iamiaceae bacterium
CTTCGGGGTCCACATCTCGTAATCGGTGTGCGCGGGTCCGGTGCCGTGGCCGCCGTCGATGAACACCAGCGCCGCGGGGGTCGACCAGTGCGATGCGACGACCGGGGAGTCGCCCACGACGGCGATGACCGTCGCTTCCAGGCCGGCGTCGGCGATCGTGCGACGGAACACCCCCAGGGTGTCCATCATCCCGACCGCGGGGTCCACCAGGTCCGGTTCGTGGTGCTCCCACCCGGGTTGGTTCTCCTCGGATCCGCGGTGGTGGTCGATGGTGAACAGCACGGTTCCGGCCGCCTCGGCGGCACCACCCAGCCAGATCGACGACTTGCCGCAGTAGGTGCCGATCTCGATCAGGGGCGCACCGGGAACCGCGTCGGCAGCACGCACACCCGCGTCGAACAACGCGTCACCTTCGTCGGTGGGCATGAAACCCCGCGCCGCGATCGCCTGTGCACGTCGATCCGGGTCGAGCCGGCGCGGTCCGGATCCCACGGTCAGCGTCGATCCGCCAACACCGGTTCGGTGTCGTCGGCGTCGGTGGGCGCGGCGTGGGTGGACGCGCCGAACAGGAGCTTCTCGAAGACGAAGAACTTGGCGACCCACAGGATCCCGAAACCGGCGAAGTTCCCGACCATCACACGGGCGGTGTAGGTCCAGTCGGCGTCGGCGGGGGCCGGGTGCGGGACGATCACCGCGACGATCAGCGTCGACAGCACCAGCCCGGCGAACGCGAACGCCCAGAAGGGCAGCACCTCCTTGGTGAGGTGGTTCTTGCCGTGTTTGCCCCACACCCAGGCCCGGTTCAGGTAGTAGGCGGGGATCGACGACAACGCGACGGCGGCGACGTTCGCGGGGACCCCGGACATCTTCATGGCGCCGGAGAACACGATGATGAGGATCTCGGACACCACGACGCCGATCGCCGACACCGCCGAGTAGCGGATCCATTTGCGTCCGTTGTCGGAGCGGAGGAATCGAAGCGCGCCGCGCGGGGTCAGGACCACAGCGGGCAGGCTACCCGTTGGATCCCGGGGTTTCGCCAACGCCCGGCCCCGGTGGTGCGGTCTCGGGAATCCCCGATCCGGTGCCGGTGGCAGGCGCGTCGTGGTGGTGCGCCTCGTGTTCGTGGACCACGAACAGCAGTTTGTCGAGCACGAAGAACTTGGCGATCCACAGGATCCCGAAACCGCCGACGTTGCCGGCCATCACCCGGAAGGTGTCCATCGCGGTCGCGGTGTCCCCGGCTTTCAGGTCCGGGCCGATCCAGGCGACCAACAAGGTCGAGAACACCAACCCGGCGAGCGAGAACCCCCAGAAGGGCAGCACCTCCCGGGTGAGGTGGTTCTTGCCGTGCTTGCCCCACACCCAGGCCCGGTTCAGCAGGTAGGCGGGGATCGACGACACCGACACCGCGATGAAGTTGGTGAGCAGGTCGGGCACCCCGAAACCGTGGGTGAGCACGATGATGCAGATCTGGCTGACGGTCATGCCCACGACCGAGACCATCGAGTAGCGGATCCACTTGCGACCGTCGTCGGACCGGGCGAACGCGATGATCCCCCGGGGTGTCACATCCACGCATCGCAGGTTACCGGAGGCGCCGGAGCGACGGTCTTTCCGACGTCCCGGACACGGCCGGTCGGCACGACGTCGCGAGATCGGCCAGAATGGTCGCCATGATGAACAAACCCAGCGGCGGACGACTCCTGAAACTCCTGGCTCCGATGATCGTGTTGAGCCTGGTGTTCGCGTCGTGCAGTTCGAAGACCGACGAGGCCGAGCAGACCACCACGACGGTTGCCGAGGCACCCGTCACCACCGAGGTCACCGAGGTCGACGACAAGGGCCCCGAGCGTCTCGTGCCCGCCGATGGCGTCGAGATCGACAAGGAGGCGCAGTACGCGGGCTGGGTGTTCGAGTTCGAACAGATCTGCAGCGACGAGGAGGACGCCGACGACGACGAGGCCGACGACGACTTCAGCTTCGTCCAGCCGGTCACGCTCGAGGTGGCGATGAAGTACACGAACCTCACCGACGAGAGCGGCGACCCGCGGGTGTCGTTCGCCATCGAGGTCGAGGACGACGGCACGACCGAGTTGCTGCGTGCCGACACCGACATGAAGGAGGTCCCCGGTCAGGGGACGGGCAAGGGTTCGTTCACGGTCGTACTGGACGAGGAGCAGGCCGAACTGTTCTCCCTCGACACCGCGACGATCGTGCTCGGTGACGACGACAAGACCCAGGCCCGCGTCCCGCTGGGCGACGACGGCGACCTGGTGTCGCTGAAGCCCCAGGAACAGACCCCGGGTTTCGAGGACTTCACGATCGGTGACTGGGAGTTCGAGGTGACCTCCACCGAGTTGCGTTGGGACGGGATCTTCGAACACAACCAGGCCGACAAGGGCGTCACCTGGTTGGCGGTCACCGCGGACGCCACCGCGGGCGAGGAGCACGGTCGCTTCGGGCAGTGGGAGTGGGCCTTCACCTCACCGGACGGGTTGTCGTCCACCGGCGAACCGACCCAGCGTGCCGATGGCGAAGGCTCGACCCAATGGCAGGACCCGGGCACCACGGTCAAGGGCTACGTCTTCTGGTTCATCCTGGAGACCCCCGTCGACGGTGAATACGAGTTCACCTTCACCGGCCCGTTCGGACCCGACGGTGCCGAGGTCTCCGAAACCATGAAGGTCGAGCTGGAGGCGCTCGACAGTGCCGACGCCGACGACGCGGCCGACAGCGATGACGACGCCGATGCGGACGCGGACGCCGACGACAGCGACACCGACAAGGACACCGACGACAGCAGCCGGGATCCGGCCGCCGACGGGTGGTCGACGCGTCCGGTGACGGTGTCGTGGA
>CAZVFF010000080.1:2869-9365 GCA_964626395.1 uncultured Iamiaceae bacterium
GACGACGAGAAGGACGACAGCTGAACCGTCCCTGAACCGTCCGGGCACATGCCGGTGAGGCGTGTGGGAAACTCACCGGCATGTCCCAGGACGCCGTCGACCGGCTGATCGCGCTGTTGGACCTCGAGCCGATCGAGGTCAACGTGTTCCGCGGGACCTCACCGGACGAGACCGTCCAACGGGTCTTCGGGGGTCAGGTCGCCGGTCAGGCACTGATCGCGGCGGCACGCACCGTCGAGGACCGCTTCCGGGTGCACTCGTTGCACGCGTACTTCCTGCGCCCCGGTGACCCGTCGATCCCGATCCTCTACGAGGTCGACCGGATCCGCGACGGGCGTTCGTTCTGCACCCGCCGGGTGGTGGCGATCCAGCACGGCCGGGCGATCTTCAACCTGTCCACGTCGTTCCACGTGGCCGAAGAAGGCCTGGACCACCAGTTCCCGATCTCCGAGGTGACCCCGCCCGAGGAACTGGACGACTTCGCCACCCGCTGGGCACCGTACGCCGACGAGCTCGGCGCGTGGTACACCCGACCCCGCCCGATCGACACCCGTCACGTGGACTGGTCGCCGCCGGACCGCCGGACGCGTCTGGCCCCCTACCAGCGGGTGTGGCTGCGCGCCGACGGCACGTTGCCCGACGACCCGGTCCTGCACACCTGCGTGATGACCTACGCCAGCGACATGACCCTGTTGGACACCACCCTGCTCCCCCACGGCGGCGAGTTCGAGGAAGAACATCTGATGATGGCGAGCATCGACCACACCATGTGGTTCCACCGTTCGTTCCGTGCCGACGACTGGCTGTTGTACCACCAGGACACCCCGAGCGCGTCGCACGGCCTCGGCCTCGCCCGTGGGCTGTTGTACGCACGTGACGGCCGCCTGGTCGCCTCGGTCGTGCAGGAGGGTCTGATCCGGAGGACCGGATGACCCGTCCGACACGCACGTTCGTGGTCGTGGCGGTCGCGTTCGTCCTGGCGGTGGCCGCGGGGGCGTGCTCGCACCGCGGCGATCCGGGTCAACGCCGTCACGACGGTCCGCACCACCGCGGCAACGGACCGATGCACCGCACCGGACCCGCCACGAGCACCGACGGCACCGCCACGCTCCGGGTTCCCGACATGTTGCCCGACGGAAGCTTCCCGTCGGTCGCCGACCCCGCCCGCGACGGTTCACTGGACAGCGTCGTGGTGGCCCTCACGCTCGTCGCCGAAGCCGACCAGCCGATGGACCTGGTGGCCCGCCCCGGCCACGACGGCGAGCTGTTCCTCGCGGAACGCGACGGGTTCGTCCGGTTGGTCACCCGGGATGGCCCCGGTGGACTGACGATCGCGGACGAACCACTCCTGGACATCGGCGCCGAGATCTCCACCGACGGCGAGACCGGCCTGCTGGGTCTCGCGTTCTCCACCGACGGCGACACCCTGTACCTGAGCTACAACACGGCGAACCACGACTCACGGGTGGATGCGGCCCCGGTCACCGGATCGGGCGACGACACGACCGTCGGCGAACGCACCGAGCTGTTCGAGGTGGACCAGATGGGCACCGTGTTCCACAAGGGCGGCAACCTGGTCGTCGACGCCGACGACCTGCTGTACGCCGGTTTCGGCGACGGCGGCCCCCAGAACGACGCCGACCGGCACGCGCAGGACCCCGACCTGTTGTTGGGCAAGATCCTGCGGATCGACCCGACCGATCCGACGGACGGGAGACCCTACGGCATCCCCGGATCCAACCCGTACGCGGACGGCGACAGCGGTCGACCGGAGATCTGGCTGACCGGCCTGCGCAACCCGTGGCGGTTCTCGATCGACCACACCAACGGCGACGTGTGGATCGGTGATGTCGGCCAGGACACGATCGAGGAGGTCGACCGCCTGCCCGGCGGACCGGTCGCCGACGGCCGGAACCTCGGCTGGAGCGGACACGAGGGCACCACGGTGTTCGCGACCGACCGGATCGACGGGCCGAGCGTGCCCCCGATCTTCGAGGTGTCCCACACCGACGGGGTGTGTTCGATCACCGGCGGTGTGGTGTACCGGGGTACCCGGATCGACGGTCTGGACGGCGTGTACCTGTATTCGGACCTGTGTCGACCCGGGGTGTACGGGATCCGGGCCGAGACACCGACCGACGGGATCGGCCGGGTCACCGACGAACGGTTGTTGGAAGGCGCCGGTGCTGTCGGATCGATCATCTCGTTCGCGACCGACGCCGACGGCGAGGTGTACGTGCTGTCGATGGACGGCACGATCCACCGGATCGACCCGGCCGGTCAGTCCGCCGAATAGCGGTACACGTTCGTTTCGCGTTGCACGAAACCCAACCTGCGGTACAGCCGGTTCGCGACCTCCCGGCTCGGACGGGATGTGAGATCGATCGTACGCGCGCCCCGTTCGGCGGCGATTTCGATCGCCCGTCGGTTCAACGCGGCGCCCACGCCGGCCCCACGAGCGGCCTCGTCGACGACGACGTCCTCGATCCAGGCTCGCACCCCGGTGGGGATGGTGAACACGGCGAGCGTCATCGAACCGACGATCCCGGCCTGACCGTCGACCGTGGGGTCCACCGCGACCAACAGGATCGACGCGTCCGACGACACGATCGCGTCGAGCGCGTCGGCGTCGGGCGGGGGTGCCGACGACGACAGTTGCGGGGTGAGCCGCACGAACGCCTCGACCAGTTCGGGGGTGACCTCGGTGACTTCGCGGATCTCGATCATGGCCGTCCATCATCCCAGGGTCGGGGGCGGGGTCGTTCGAAGAACACGTCCACCTCACCGCCTTCCAATGCGTCGAACACCCGGTCGCCCCAGGCCCCGAACCCGGCCAGCGGTTCGGGCATCTCGTGGCGACCGAACCACCCCAGGTCGGCGGTCTCCAACGGGTGCGGACGCAGCTCGCCACCGACCGCGCGGCACTGGAACAGCAACGAATACAGCGGGATGCGGGTGACGCCCTGTCGGATCCCGTCGAACACGGCGATCAACCGTTCCACCTCGACTTCGATCCCGGTCTCCTCGGCGACCTCCTTCACGGCGATCTCCGCCGGGGAATACCCCACGTCGGCCCACCCGGTGGGGAACAGCCAGAAACCCGAATCGGCCCGTTTGATCAACAGCAACTCGCCGTCCGCGTTCCCGACGGCCGCACCGATCGCGATCTTCGGGGTGACGTAGCCGGGAACACCTTCGCCGACCGCACGCATCCATTCGTGGATCTGGTCGTCGACGTCGATCCCGTCGGCGGCGTGGGCCCGGATGTCGGCGGCGACCGCGAGCACCTCCTCGTAACGTTCCCGTTCGTACAGGTTCTCGGTGAAACCCAGGCCGGTCCGGGCGATCCCGGCCAACGCCTCGGCCCAACGCAGCAGGTCCTTCTCACCCAGGGGACGGTCGCCCATGACGCCGAGGCTACCGGTTCGCCCCCGCCGGTCCCGGCTGCGTCGGGTCCCGATCCGGCTGGCAGAATGGGCGCCGTGTCCGTTCGTGAAGACTGCCGTCACTACTCGACCCGCACCACCCCTTCGGGTGAGGTGGTCCAGCGTTGCCGGGTCGGCGCGAACGAGGACGCACCGTTCGCGTGTCCCGAAGGTTGCCTGTTCTTCGAACCCCGTTCGATCACCGACGCCGGCTGGAAACGTTTCGGCGAATTCTGAGGCGACCGGGCCGGTCCCGGCGGTGGGGCCCGGTCAACTCCGGTGGCGCAGGATGACCAGGTGGGCTTTCGCAGCGCCCCAGATCAGACCGGTGTCGTGCAGGTCCGGGTCGACGTCGCCGAAGTTGGCGGGTCCCAGACCGTAGGGGTCGTCGGGGAACATCGATTCGGTCACCGGGTCCCGTTTCGGCGGGACGACCCCGGCGTCGGCCAGCACGGCGTTGGCCGGCCCGACGCAACCGCGCAGGATCGCCAACGGTCCGGCCCGTTGGTCGTCGGGGTCCGCGGTGAGCAGCGCCTCCAGTTCGGGGAACACCGCTGCGTGGGTGTCCCGGGCGACCGTCGCGATCCGATCGGCGAAGGTGCCCGGGTCGGCGGCACCGGCGAGGTGTTCACGCAACACCCGGGTGATCCACCCCTCCAGGTGCCGGTCCAACCCGGCGAGCAGGTCGGCGGCCGCGGTCCGGTAGGTCGCCTCGGCTTCGGGGATCATCCGGTCGCGGCGGCCAGGTACGGCGGGAGTTCGTCGCTGTCACAGGTCACGGTGATCCCGCCGGCCGACGTCCCGAACCCGGTGGGGTCGCACGGCAGGTGGTCGGTGCCGGGCAGCTCCACCTCGTGGGTGTTGCGTTCGTCGGCCAGCACGATCGTGCGGCCCTCGAGTCGCGGGGCCACGTCGATGTTCTCTCCGTCGATCTGCGCGATCAGGTGATTGCCCCGGAAGGTGACCGCGGTGTGCAGGACCCCGGACAGGTTGTCGGCCGACAGGTGCATCGTGATCCGGTACGGCGGGGACCCGGTCAGCTTCGCGTTCGCCGACAGCAACTGGCCGCGGGCGAAACGCAGATCCTCGGCCGACACCTTCAACCGGTCGATGTTCATAGGCGAGGCCGAGATGTCGTGCAGGGTGACCGACCCGTTCTGCAACCCACCCAGGATCCAGTAGTGGAAGACCATGGGGACGTCGCCGGCGGCCACGGTCACCTCGCCGGTGTCGACCAGGTCACCTTCGATCGACCGGGCCGTCACCGCGTCCACACAGGCCCGGGCGGCGACCTCGACCACGACCAGCACCAGGATCAGGATCACGACCCTGACGACGATCCCACGGACCCGTGACGGTGCTTGACGCAGACGTTTCTGACGACGGGGTTGGAGCAGCACAGGTTCGACCTATCGGCCGATCCACCCTCGAATACAGCGGATCAGCCGACGGTGATCTTCTCGGAGTCGTCGAGACGATCGTTCAGGTTGCCCGATCGCAGGCCCTCCAGGTCCAGGGTGACGTTCGCGTATCCGGCTCGACGGACCGCGGCGACCACGTCGTCACGTACGGCGAGGAACCGGTCGAAATCCCCCAGGGGGATCTCGATGCGCGCGATCGCGCCTTCGTGGCGGACGCGGAGACGGTCGAAACCCATCCGACGCAACGCGAACTCGGCGCGTTCGACCTCGCTGAGCCGTTCCAGGGTCACCGGTGTGCCGTAGGGCAGACGCGACGCCAGACACGCCGCCGCCGGTTTGTCCCAGGTCCGCAGACCCAACCGGTGCGATGCGTCACGGACGTCCTGTTTGGTCAGGCCGGCTTCGACCATCGGGAAACGGGCGCCACGCATCGCGGCGGCCTGTTGACCGGGGCGGTGTTCGCCCAGGTCGTCGACGTTCACGCCCAACACCACGGTGGCGCCCATTTCCCGGGCGACCGGGTCGAGCGCGTCCATCAGCGCGTCCTTGCAGTGGTAGCAGCGCATCGCGTCGTTGCGGCGGTACGCGGCGTTCTCCATCTCCTCGGTGGGCACGCCCAGCCATCGCCAGTCACGTTCGTGGGCGAGCGCTTCGGCATCGGCGAGTTCGGTGTCGGCCAGCGACGGCGACACCGCCGTGACGATCCGTGCCGACTCCGCCCCCAGGGTGGTGTGGGCCATCTCGGCGACCAGCGCCGAGTCCACGCCCCCACTGAAGGCCACCACGACCGAACCCAGCTCGGTGAGCACGTCCCCGAAGGTTTCGATCTTGGTGTCCAGGTCGGCGTCCGGAGCCACCCGGATCTTCTCGCGCAGGGCCTCCATGACGTTCATGCCCCCGAGCGTAACGCCGCGATCACGTTCCGGAGCCAACCCGGGTCGTTCTACCTAGGCCGCACGGTTCATTTCGTCCGTCGACCCTCAAGAAGCGTGTTTTTCCGGACGATTCTCCACGTAGACCGCGGGACCGGTGGCCGAATCCGTGCCGATTCCGACGGGAGCGAGGGAGCGTGTGTCCCGGCGAGCCGGAGGGGGTCGCCGGGGCACACGATTTTTCCGGACGGTTGGCGCCTCAGCCGCCGGCGACCGCCGGGATGATCGACACGGTGGCCCCCTCGGCCACCGCGGTGTCCATCCCGTCGAGGAACCGGATGTCGTCGTCGGCGACGAACACGTTCACGAACCGGCGCAGCGCACCTTCGTCGTCGAGGATCCGCGACGCGAAGCCCGGGTGCGCTGCTTCCAGGTTCGTGAGCACCTCGGACACCGCGGCGCCTTCGATCTCGACCTCGGATGCACCGCCGGTCAGGGTGCGCAGGGTCGTGGGAATTCGGACGGTGACGGTCATTCTCGGTGCCTCGCGGAGGAAGGGGATCAACGGGTCCGGGCGGTCCGGGACCGCCCGTGAATCACGTTATCCCCCCAAATGCTCGGCCACGGCTCGCCGCACACAACCCAACGGATCGGCGAAGGACCGTTCGGCGCCGAACCGGGCACTGAGCGAGACCGTGGGCGCACGGTCCGACACGCCGTCGTAGACCGCGCCGGCCACCACGAGCACGTCAACGCCGTGGTGGGCAGCGGCCTCGAC
>CAZVFF010000081.1:0-9304 GCA_964626395.1 uncultured Iamiaceae bacterium
GACCCACGCCCGAGTACGAGCGCTAGGCTGCGGTCGCGGCGGTCCATGCGGCGCCGCGCTTCCACGCTCGGAAACCGGAGGGTCCCCCACGAGCCACCTGTTCACCATCGGCCATTCGAACCAGAGCATCGACGCGTTCCTGGACCAGTTGACCCGCGCCGGGGTGACGACCCTGGCCGACATCCGTTCGATCCCCGGATCCAACCGGAACCCGCAGTTCCATGCCGAAGCGCTCGCCCGATCGCTCGACGCGGTCGGCATCGGCTACGTGCACCTGGGCGACCTGGGCGGCCGACGGAACCGACAGCACGAAGTCGACGAGGACCGCAACGCCGCGTGGCACAACCGCTCGTTCCGCAACTACGCCGACTACACCGCGACGTCGGCCTTCGCGACGGGGCTCGCCGAGCTCCTGTCGCTACCCGGACCGGTCGCGTACATGTGTTCCGAAGCCGTGCCGTGGCGCTGCCATCGGACGATCGTGTCGGACAACCTGGTCGCGCGTGGCCACCGGATCACCCACCTGATGGGCTCATCCACCAAGAAACACCGCCTCGGCGCGTGGGGACCCGGACCGGTGGTGGCCGCCGACGGTTCGGTCACCTACCCGGCGCCCGACGACGGTCAGGACCCCCTGCCGTTGTGAACACCGGGCCGGGGCGGGGGCGGCGCGGCGCACGGCTCACCCACGGACGAGCGCGTGGCCCCGACGGGCCTGCACCGCCCCGACGATGCGGCACACCAGGTAGATCACGAACGAGATCGTCGTCACGTACGGGCTGATCGGCACGCTCGCGCCGAGCGCGAGCAGGATCCCACCGACCATCGACACGAACCCGAAGGCCATCGCCAACACCGGCACCAGGCGCGGCGACGCGGTGACCCGCATCGCGGCCGCTGCCGGGGTGGTGATGATGCTCAGCACCAGCAACGCGCCGACCACCTGCACGCTCATCGCCACCGCGAGACCCAACACCACCATGAACGCCACCGACAGCGCACGCACCGGAACACCCCGGGCGGCGGCGACCTCGGCGTCGACGCTCGCGAAGGTCAGTGGCCGCCACATGACGGCCAACGCCGCGGCGACGACGGCGAGGGTCACGAGTTGGCCCACCACGTGGGGGGTGTCGATCGCGACGATCTGGCCCACCAGCAGACCGAAACGGTTCGCGGACCGCCCCTGGTACAACGACAGGAACAGCACCCCCAGGCCCAGCCCGAACGGGGTGAGGACCCCGATCACCGAGTTGCGGTCCCGGGCGCGCACCCCCAACACGCCGATGAGCACCGCGGCGACGAGGGAGCCGAGGATGGAACCGACCACGATGCTGCCGCCCAGCAGCAACGCCGCGGCGGCACCGGCGAAGGACAGCTCGGACACCCCGTGCACCGCGAACGGCAGGTCCCGCATCATCACGAACACCGACACGAGGCCGCCGACGATCCCCAGCACCGCTCCGACGACCAGCGAGTTGCCCACCAGGGGCAGCAAAGCGGAATAGTCCGAGAAGTCCACGATCCGGTTCCACCACGGATCCTGCACCGCCCACAGCACGGTCACGGCACCGGCTCGGGGTCGGGGTGCGGGTCGGTGGGGGCGCCGGCGACCAGGATCCGCCCACCGGAACGGATCACCTCGACCGGGGCGTCGTACAGGTCGCTGAGCACCTCGGTGGTGAGCACGTCGTCGACCGCGCCGATACGGAACCGACCGCCGGCCAGGTACAGGACCCGGTCGACGTGGGCGGCGACCGGGCCGATCTCGTGGGTGACGAACACCGTCGCCATCCCCCGCTGTCGGGTGGTGCGGGCGATCAGGTCGGTGACCATTGCCTGCGAGGGCGGGTCCAGCGACAGCAACGGTTCATCGCACAACAGCACCGCGGGGTCGTGCACCAACGCCTGGGCGATACGGACCCGCTGTTGCTGGCCGCCCGAAAGGGTCCCGACCGGTTGCTCGGCCAGGGCACCGGCATCGACCTGTGCCAGGGCCGTGTGGATCCGGTCCCAGTCGATGCGGCGTGACGCACCGGGGCCCCACCGGTGACCGTCCAGGCCGCACCGCACCAGGTCCTTCGCCCGCAGGGGCGTGAGCGGATCGATCCTGCGTTGCTGGGGGATGTACCCGGTGGACGTCGACCCGCCGTCGACGACCTCGCCACCGATCCGGACCGTCCCGGACGTGAGGGGTTGCAGCCCCAGGATCGTCCGCAGCAGCGACGTCTTGCCCGAACCGTTCCCACCCAGCACCGCGAGGAACTCGCCGGCTTCGACCCGCAGGTCGAGCCCACTCCACAGGGTGTGGGCACCGAAGCGCAGCGTTGCCCCGTCGAGTTCGAGTGCCGCGGTCACGACGCCTTCTCCAGCGCCCGGTCGAGTCGTTCGAAGTTGTCCCGCATCCATGCCACGTAGTGCTCGCCAGGGGGGAGCATCTCGGTGACGGTGACCACCGGCAGGTCCGTGGCGCCCGCCGCACGCAGCACCTCGTCGATCTGCGGGTCCACCGCACCCGCCTCGGTGACGACCAGGTCCACGGCGTGGTCGGCGATCAGGTCGAGGACCTGCCGCGCGGTACGTGGTGCCACACCGGTGCCGTCCTCGACCGCGACCAGGAACGCCTCGGGGGTGCGGTCGTCGAGTCCGGCGGCGGTCACGAAGGCCTCGGCGGCCGGGTCGGTGACCGCCACGGGTGTTCCGCGGTGGTGTTCGTCGATGCGCCGGACCTGTGCGGCGATCCCGGCGAGTTCGTCGTGCAACTCGCCGGCTGCCGCGGTGAACCGGTCGGCTGCATCCGGCCGGGCCGCACTGAACGAGGCCGCCAGGTCGTCGACCAGACCGTCGATGTTCTCCGGGTCGTAGAAGACGTGTTCGTTGCCGCCGTCGGGCACACCCGCGGCAGCGGCCATGTCGATGACCTGCGCCGAGGGGTTGTCGGCACCGTCGAGCAGTTCGTCCATGAAGCCGTCGTAGCCGCCGCCGTTGACGACGACCACGTCGGCACGCGACAGCGCCAGCACGTCACGGGCGGTGCCCTGGAACTCGTGCGGGTCGACCGACGCGTCGTCGAGCAGCACGGTGACCTCGACGGCGTCGCCACCGACCCGTTCGGCGATGTCGCCGTAGATGCCGGTCGAGGCGACCACGCCGATCCGGTCCCCCGATCCGCTCGGGGCCGCGTCCGGTCCGTCCGACGGGGATCCGCCAGAACAGCCGGCGAAGGCCAGTACCGCGACCGCAGCGGCCGCGGCCCGTCGGAGGAGCCGTCGCATCCGTCGAAGAACAGGAATGAGAATCGTTCTCAGGACGCTACCGGGTGGTCCCCCGGTATCCAAACCCGCCTCCGGCGAACCCGTCCCGGCCCGGGACGGTCCGATCGACCAGCCCGACCCGCGCATTGCCGGAGGACCCGATCGGTTCGTCGAGTCATCTGATGAATGGGGAGCACCGAGCCGCGTCCCGAGCCCCGGGACGGTACGTGCGTCGGAGGGTTCCAGTCCCTATACTCTGCGTCGACCGGTCCGAAGGGGGCTGGATCACCGCACCGGACGTTGCAGATCGAAACGGGGACTTCGATGACAGATCGCCGCACTCATCAGACCATTCCGGTTCCGGAGACCGACCACGGTCCGGTCCCGGGATCCGGACCGACGCTGCGGATCCGTCGACTCGTGAGCGTACTCGCCGTGGGTGCGATGCTGCTCGCATCCTGCGGGCACAGCGACCCCGCAGCCGACGGGCCCGCTTCGACCACCGCAGCCGAGACGAGCCTCGCGGCCACCGACGACGAACCCGGAGTTTTCGGTGAGCTTGGACGGATCTGCGGACCCGCCGACGGCGAGGTCACCCCCTCGGACGCCCGGGGCGTCACCGACGACGAGATCACGATCGGGGTCCTCAACGACGCCGGGAACACGCTGCTGCCGGGCACCGGGGCGAACTACCTCGACGTGGCCGAGGCATTCAGCGACTGGTGCAACGAAGCCGGCGGCATCAACGGCCGCACGATCAAGATCGAGAACCGTGACGCCAAACTGTTCGACGCCGCGGCCGTCGTGCTGGACGCCTGCGAATCGGACTTCATGCTCGTCGGTGGCGGTGCCGCACTCGACGAACCGGTCACCGAGCCCCGCGTGGACTGCGAACTGGGATCGATCCCGGCGCTGAACATCTCCTACGACGGACAGATCTCCGACTACCAGGCCGTGGTCGGACGCAACTCACCGGACGAGTCGAACTGGGGGCTGTTCCGGGTCCTCGAACCCGACTACGCCGACGCGTTCCAGAAGATCGGCATCGTCACCCTCGACACCCCCGACGTGCGCGGCCCCTACGAGAAGTTCCAGCAGACCCTCGAGGCGCAGGGCCTGGGTGTCACGTCGTTCCAGGCGGTGTCCCAGAACCTCGACAACGTGCGCACCTACATCCAGCCGCTGGTCGGGACCGCCGAGACGCTCGTCCTCGCACTCCCCACGCCCGAGATGTTCCAGGCGATCGGTGCGGTCGGGTACGAACCCGAGGTCGTCGTCGACCAGGCGAGCGCGTTCTACAGCGCCGCGGCGGTGGAGGACCTGGCCGATGAACCCTTCGACGCGCCGATCTACTCGGCGGCCACCACCTACCCGCTGGACCGTGCGGCCGACAACCCGACCGCGGCGAAACTGGTCGAATTGGAGGAGGCGGCGTTCGGCTCGGTCGACCCGGCGAACGTCGTGCCGTGGATCACCTGGCTGCTGTTCGCCAAATCCGCCTCGGAATGTGACGAGCTGACCGTGGAGTGTGTGATCTCCAACGCCACGTCCGACAAGGCCTACACCGCCGGGGGGCTGCTCGCACCGGTGGACATGTCGGACCCGACCGAGGTGACCCGCTGCTTCGCCGCGAACACGGTCAGCGCCGAGGGCATCGCCTACGACGAGAAGGTGACCGCCCCCGACGAGGGCGTGTTCAACTGCGATCCAGCGAACGTGGTCCCGATCCCCTGAGCCGACTGGCGTGGAGACCTTCGTCGGTTTCACGATCACGGGCCTGGTCACCGCCGGGATCTACGCGATCGTCGCAGGGGGCCTGACCCTCACCTACACCACGACGGGCATCTTCAACTGGGCACACGGTGCGTTCGCGGCCATCGGTGCGTTCGCCTACTGGCAGTTCACGAGCCTGTGGGGCTGGCCGCAACCGCTCGCGCTGGTGGTCTGCGTGGTGCTCATCGGCCCGGTGCTGGGACTGGTCGTCGAGGTCGTGATCATGCGCCGGTTGCACGGCACCAGCGAGATCACCCGCATGGCCGTGACCCTCGCACTGCTGATCGGGATCGTCGCCGCCATCAACTGGATCTGGGATCCGGGACGACCCAAACGGGTCGCGCCGATCTTCGGGAACCGGGCGATCGAGATCCTCGGCCAACGGCTGCCGCTGTACGACCTGCTGGCCATGGGCATCGCGCTCGCCACCGGCGCGGTGCTGTGGTGGCTGCTGTACCGCCACCGTGCCGGGATCCGGATGCGTGCGGTGGTCGACGACCCGACGTTGCTGACCCTCAACGGCGTCTCGCCGACCCGCACGGCACAACTCGCCTGGGTGATCGGCGCCACGACCGCGGTGCTCGCCGGGGTGCTGATCGCCCCGCGCACGTCGATGTCGGCGACGTCGCTCGCGTTGCTGATCATGAACGCGTTCGCCGCCGCGGTGATCGGACGTCTGCGCAGCCTGTCGGGCACGATCCTGGGTGCGGTGATCCTGGGGTTGGCGACCGCGTACGCGCAGGGCTACATCGGCTCGAACGTGGACATCCCCGGATGGCAGTACCTGATCGGGCTGGTCAACGTGGTCCCGGCGATCGTGTTGTTCGTCGCGTTGCAGTTCCTGCCGGCCGAGCGCCTGCGGGCCTCCCGGGCGAACCAGGCCCGGGAGATCGCGTCGAAACCGACCTGGGGCGGGTCGGTGTGGCTGGTGGTGCTCGTGGTCGTCGCCACCGCGGCGGTCATCCCGTTGACCGGTACCGGCAACCTGCACACGATGACCAAGGTCTGGGGGATCGGGCTCGTCGCCCTGTCGCTCGTCCCGTTGCTGGGCTGGGCGGGACGGTTGGCGGTGTGCCCGTTCGCGTTCGCGGTGGTCGGAGCGATGCTGTACGCGCACCTCACCCCCGACGGGGCGATGATCGGCCTGCTCGTCGCCGCCGCGGGAGCCGCGGTCGTCGCGGCGGCGTTGTCGCTGATCGCGGTGCGTCTGTCGCCGCTGTACCTGGGCCTCGCCACGGCGGCGTTCGCGATCACGATGGACACCTGGGTGCTGGGCCTGCCCCCGTTCGACATGGTGCTGCGGATCCCCTTCACCGACCTGACCCTGTACCGACACCGGATCGACCTGTTCCAGGGCGGTTCGCTGAAGGTCACCCGCCCCGAGCTGTTCGGGTGGGACCTGTCCGGCGACGCCACGTTCTTCGTGTTCACCGCGGTCGTGTTCGGGCTGGTCGTCCTGGGCCTCACCGCACTGCGACGCAGCACGCTCGGGTTGAAACTCCTGGCATCGAAGGACTCGGCGATCGGTTTCGAGACGGTCGGCCTGAGCCGTCGGGCGACGACGGTGACGGTGTTCGCGATCTCCGGCGCGATCGCCGGACTCGGTGGCGCGCTGTTCGCCGCCGCCGTGCAACGCCCCGGCCCCGACGGGTTCTCGTTCCTCGGCGGGTTGACGGTGCTGGTGGTCGTCGTCATCTTCGGCGTCGCGTCCCTCGGCTCGGCGATCGCGGCGGGCACGTTCCTGGCCGCCCCGTTCCTCACCAACCTGTTCCCGTCCCAGGCGCAACTGACCCCGTCACTGACCGCCGCGGCCGGGATCGGCCTCGGTGACAACCCGAACGGCGCGATCCCCGCGGCGTTGCGGCCCGGATGGTCACCGCTGCTCGCACACCGTGGACTGCTCGTGTCCGGGGCGGCGATCCTGGTCGCCGCGTACGTCGCGACGGTGACCGGCGTGCTGTCCAACTGGGTGTTCGTCGGGGTGTTGCTCGCGGTCCTGTTCTCCTCCCCCGTCGTCGCCGCCCGGATCGACGCCCGCGCACCCCGCGGGGATGTGACCCGTTCGAAGCGGCACCCGGCCGACGGCTCGCACTCGCCCCCCGGCGAGCTGCGGGCCGAACCGGAGGAGCTCGCGATGCGACTCCCCCTCGACGACGGTGACCTCGCGGCCCTCGACGCGCTCCTGGGCCTGCCGGGGTCGGTGCCCGTCCACGAGGCCGGGGCACACCGGTGAGCCTCGACGTGCACGACGTGCGGGTCTCCTTCGGGGGCAACACGATCCTCGACGGGGTGTCCCTCGATGCACCCGACGGCGCCGTCACCGCGCTGATCGGCCCCAACGGTGCCGGCAAGACGACGCTGTTCAACGTGATCACCGGCGTGCTCGGCCCCCGGGCGGGCAGGGTCGTGCTGGACGGCGTCGACGTGAGCGGACTGGGGGTGCACCGCCGGGTTCGGGCCGGGTTGGGACGCACCTTCCAACGTCTGGAACTGTTCGGCACGCTCACCGTGGCGGAGAACCTGCAGGTGGCGGCGTCCCGACTGCCTCGGACCGAACGACGCGGGGCCGTGACCGAGATGATCGAACGGGTCGGCCTCGGTCCGGTCGCCGATGTGCGCAGCGGCAGTCTGCCCACCGGGACCGGCCGGGTGATCGAGTTGGCGCGTGCGTTGTTGGGTCGCCCCACCACGTTGCTGCTCGACGAACCGGCCAGCGGACAGAACCCCGAAGAGACCCGGCGGTTCTCCGAACTTCTGCACCGTCTCGCCGCGGAGGGGCTCGCGATCCTGCTGGTCGAACACGACATGGACCTGGTGATGGGCACCGCCGGGCACATCCACGTGCTCGACTTCGGCCACGTCATCGCGTCGGGGCCACCGGCCACGATCCGCACCGACCCGGCGGTGCTCGCCGCGTACCTGGGCGATGCAGCCGAACCGACCGCGGCGGCGGAATCGTGACCCGGCCGCCACTGATCGGGCTGCACGGCGTCCACGCCGGCTACGACGGCGTCGAGGTGCTCGGCGGTATCGACCTGTCGGTCGAGGTCGGTGAGGTACTGGCCGTGCTGGGCCCCAACGGGGCGGGCAAGACGACGCTGCTGTCGGTCATCGCCGGGCTCCTGCGTCCGACATCGGGCACGGTCACCTTCGGCGGGCGGGACCTGACCGGTGCGGACCCCGCGACCCTGGCCGCCCACGGGTTGTGTCTGATCCCCGAGGGTCGTGGTGTGTTCGCGAACCTGACCGTCGCGGAGAACCTCCTGTTGGCCGGCGGCGCCGACGCCCGGCGTGTCGACGTCGAGGCCCGCACCTTCGAGGTGTTCCCCCGCCTGGGTGAACGCCGCGGTCAGTTGGCCGGCTCGTTGTCGGGTGGCGAACAGCAGATGCTGGCGCTTGCCCGTGCGCTGCTGACCGACCCGGCGGTGCTGCTGGTGGACGAACTGTCGATGGGTCTGGCACCGTTGATCGTCGCCGACCTGTACCGACGGATCGCGGCGTTGGCCGACACCGGCGTGACGATCGTGCTGGTCGAACAGTTCGTGAACACCGTCGCCGACATCGCCTCCCGTGCGATCGCGCTCGTGGGTGGGCGCATCGTGTTGGACGGACCCGTCGAGGACATCGCCCCCGAGTTGCATTCCGTGTACTTCGCCGTGAACGAGGAGACCGAACCATGACCGATGCATCCGAACCGGACCGCGCCGACCGGTTCGTCGCCGACCTGCCCGACGTGACCGACCGCACCGCCAAGGAGACGACGCTCGCCCGCGTGGGCGTGGGCGCCATGGCGGTCGGGTTCCTGCTCACCGTCGTCGCGGTGATCCTGTCCCAGTCCTCGGACAACGCCCTGGACCAGTCCACCCAGATCTCGCTCGGGATCACGGGCCTCGCCGCGGTCTGTGCCGGTGGCGTGGTGTTCCTGCGCTACTCGGTGGGTCGCCTCCTGCGGTTCTGGCTGCTGCGCCTGCTGCACGAGAACCGTTCGGACCGCCGCTGAGCGACGGGACGTCGGCTCAGACCATGTCGAGGGTGCCCCGGTCGGCCATGGCGGCCGCGCCCCGGTCGGCGATCACCCCGAACATCTCCGAACCCCGTTCGGTGATCGTCGCAATCGCGGACCCGAACAGGATCACGAGCGGGATCTGCAGCATCCCCAGCGAGTAGTCACGGCCGCAGGCGGCCCGGTCGTGGTCGACCACGCCGTGGCCGACCAGCCTGGCGTGGTAGGCGTCCAGCAGGTCCTCCTCGACGCCACGTAGCACGTCGGGTTGCAGAAG
>CAZVFF010000082.1:0-9235 GCA_964626395.1 uncultured Iamiaceae bacterium
TACGAGAACGTCGCCGACTACGACGGCGCCGGCCGCATGGTCGCGCAGGCTGTCGACACCTTCGGCCGGCTCGACGTCCTCGTCAACAACGCGGGCATCGTGCGCGACTCGGCGATCTGGAACATGGACGAGGCCGACTTCGACTCGGTCATCGCCGTGCACCTCAAGGGCACGTGGGCCCCGTCCAAGCACGCCGCGATCCACTGGCGCAGCCGTTCCAAGGCCGGTGAATCCTTCACCGGGCGGATCATCAACACCACGTCGGGTGCCGGGCTCACCGGGAACTTCGGTCAGTCCAACTACGCCACCGCCAAGGCCGGCATCGCCGGGATGACCCTCACCCTCAGCCTCGAGCTGTACAAGATGGGCGTGACCGTCAACTGTGTCGGCCCCGCAGCGGCCACCCGCATCACCGGCACGATGCCCGGCGCGCCCGAGGTCATCGAGGCCGACGAGGTCCCCGAGGACGAGTTCAATCCGATGGACCCGTCCACCTCGTCGCCGCTGGTCGCCTGGTTGGCCAGCGACGAATCGCAGCTGGTGACCGGGCAGATCATCCGTGCCGTCGGTGAGCGCATCATCCTCATGGAGGGTTGGACCGACGGGGCGACGATCACCACCAAGAAGCGTTGGGACCCGACGAGGCTCGGCCAGCAGCTCGCCACCGACGTGTTCGGCACCCGGGCACCCGGGCTGCGGTACTGAATACGCAGGCCCCGGCGTCGCAGCGATGGATCTTGGATTCGACGAAGCCGACGAGGCGTTCCGTGCCGAGGCACGGGCATGGTTGACCGCGCAGCTCGATGGACCGCACGCGGTCGTGCGCGGCCGTGGCGGTCCCGGTGACGAGCATGCCCTGTTCGACGAACGGCTCGCGTGGGAGCACACCCTCGCCGAGGCAGGATGGACGTGTGTGGGCTGGCCGGTCGAACACGGCGGGCGTGGACTCTCGCTGCACCGTCAGGTCATCTGGTTCGAGGAGTACGCCCGTGCCGGTGGGCCCGGGCGGTTGGGGCACATCGGGGAGACCCTGCTGGGCCCGACCCTGATCCACTTCGGTTCGGCCGACCAGCAACAGCGGTTCCTGCCGGGGATCGTCGCGGGCACCGACATGTGGGCCCAGGGGTATTCCGAGCCGAACGCGGGGTCGGATCTCGCCAACGTGCAGACCATCGCGACGCTCGAAGGCGACGAGTGGGTCGTCACCGGTCAGAAGGTGTGGACGTCGCTCGCGCACTGGGCCCAGTGGGCGTTCGTGTTGTGCCGTAGCGACCGTGAGGCCCCCAAACACAAGGGGTTGAGCTACCTGCTCGTCCCGCTGGATCAGCCCGGGGTGGAGATCCGTCCGATCCGCCAGGTGACCGGTTCCTCGGAGTTCAACGAGGTGTTCTTCGACGGGGCCCGCACCGCGGCCGGCAACATCGTCGGCGCGCCGGGGGAGGGCTGGAAGGTCGCCAACGGCACGCTCGCGTTCGAACGGGGCGCATCCACGCTCGGCCAGCAGCTCACGTTCACGAACCAGTTGGACGCCGTGATCGACACCGCGAAACGCCGCGGGGTCATCGAGGAACCGGTCGTGCGGCAACGCATCGCCGACGCGTGGTTGCAGTTGCGGATCATGCGGTTCACCACACTGCGGGTGCTCTCGTCGGAGACCGCGACACTCAGCCCCGAGGCGATGATCACCAAGTTGTACTGGGCGACCTGGCACCGCGATCTCGGCGAGCTCGCCATGGACGTGCTCGGCGCGGAGGCGCTGGACTGGTCCGCCCACGACCCGGACGACCTCGAGCGGCTCACCCCGTTGCACCAGCTGTTCCTGTTCAGTCGGTCCGACACGATCTACGCCGGATCGAACGAGATCCAGCGCAACATCATCTCCGAACGTGGCCTGGGCCTGCCCCGGGAACCCCGTCCGGCACCACCGAAGCACTAGCCACCCGATCGGATCAGGCGCACTCGACCGGGTATCCCCCGATCCGACCCCAACCCACCCTCTCGGCGAACTTCGGGAGGAAACCCGGCCACAGCCGAGGAAACCTCCCGAAGTTCGACGAGGAACGGAGCACACATCATGGCGAACAACCCGATCCCCGAGTACGTGGAAGGCCACGGCCTGCTGACCGACCGCACCGTCGTGGTGACCGCCGCGGCCGGCACCGGCATCGGGTTCGCCGCGGCGAAACGCTGCATCGAGGAGGGCGCCCGGGTGTTGATCAGCGACATCCACGAACGTCGCCTCGGTGAAGCCGCCGAACGCCTCGCCGGCGAAACTGGCCAGCGGCCCGCGACGGCGCTGTGCAACGTGACCGAACAGGCCGACATCGACGCCCTGTTCGCCACGGCCGTCGACGAACTCGGCCACATCGACGTATTGATCAACAACGCCGGATTGGGCGGCACCGCGAACGTCGTCGACATGACCGACGACCAGTGGAACGTGGTGCTGGACGTGACCCTGAACGGCACGTTCCGGGCCACACGCGCCGCGCTGGCACACATGCAGCCCCGTGGCTCGGGGGTGATCGTCAACAACGCGTCGGTGCTCGGGTGGCGCGCCCAGGCCGGCCAGGCGCACTACGCGGCGGCCAAGGCCGGGGTGATGGCCCTGACCCGTTGCGCCGCGATCGAAGCGGCGGAGTACGGCGTGCGGATCAACGCGGTCGCCCCGTCGATCGCGATGCACCCGTTCCTGGCCAAGGTCACCACCGACGAGTTGCTGCACGAACTGGAATCCAAGGAGGCGTTCGGCCGGGCAGCGGAACCCTGGGAGGTCGCCAACACGATGGTGTTCCTCGCCAGCGACTACTCCAGCTACATGACCGGCGAGGTCGTGTCGGTCTCGTCCCAACGGGCCTGAGCTCGACGAAACGGTACGAAAGGTAGATTCGGCGCCATGGCGATCACGACATTCGACGGCCTCGACGCGGTACGCGACGGCGTCGGACGGCACCTCGGCTACAGCGACTGGGAGGAGGTCACCCGGGAACGCGTCGACACGTTCGCGGAAGCCACCGGGGACCACCAGTGGATCCACGTCGACGTCGAACGGGCCCGTGCCGAATCGCCGTTCGGTGGACCGATCGCCCACGGGTATCTGACCCTGTCGATGTCGAACGAGTTCCTGCCCCGCATCGTCGAGGTGCAGGGCCTCTCGATGGGGGTGAACTACGGGGTCGTCAAGGTCCGTTTCCCCGCACCGGTGCCGGTGGGATCCCGGATCCGGGCCGGGGTCGAGCTGGTCGCGGTCGACGACGTGACCGGCGGGATCCAGACCACCATGCGGGTCACGATCGAGATCGAAGGCGGCGACAAACCGGCGTGCGTGATCGACGCGCTCAGCCGCTTCTACCCGTGACCCCTGCCCGTTCGCCCTCTAAGGTGACCGGCTGCCGCATCGACCAGATCAAAGGGAGAAACCCATGGCACTCGTACCGGACAACACGCTGATCACCGCGACCCCCGAAGAGGGACGCGAGCTGGCGATCATGATCGCCCGCAAGACGATCGGCGCGATCCAGCCCGACGCCGATGCCCGCAGCGGGCTGCGTGATCAGTACGCCACCGACCCGGACTCGCTGACCGCGGCCGGCCACGTCGTGGCCATCGAATTCCAGACGATCGCCGCCGCGAACAACTACTGGCGCGACTGATCCCACCGGATCCTCCGTGAAGATCCTCGTGACCGGCGGAACCGGTTTTGTCGGCGGCTGGAGCGCCGTGGCGCTCCAGCGCGCCGGCCACGAGATCCGATTCCTGGTCCGCGACCCGGCACGCCTCGCTCCGGTGGGCGTGCTCGGTGTCGACACGTCCGATCACGTCGTAGGAGGGATCACCGACACGAACGCGGTCGCCGCCGCACTGGAGGGATGCGACGCGGTGCTGCACTGCGCCGCGATGGTCGCGACCGACCCGCGCCACGACGCCGAGGTGCAGGCCACCAACCTCGCCGGCGCGAAGACCGTGCTGAGTTCCGCGGTCGACGCCGGACTCGACCCGGTCGTGCACACCTCGTCGATCACGTCGCTGTTCGCCCCGGGCCTGGACAGCCTGCGGGCCGACCTGCCCACCGGGGACACCGACGACGCGTACGGCATCTCCAAAGCAGCCGTGGAGAACTACGCCCGGTCCCTGCAGGACGACGGCGCACCCGTCGTGATCACCTACCCGGGCATGGTCGTCGGCCCCGGGGTGGGGGACCGGTTCGGTGAGGTCGTCGGCGGTTTCGAGACGATCCTGCGAGGCAGACTCGTCCCCGGTTCGGACGCGGCGTGGCTGGTGATCGACGTGCGCGACCTGGCCGACATCCACGTCGCGGTGATGCGCCCCGGGCTGGGCCCGCGCCGCTACATGGCCGGAGGCACGTTCCTCGACGCCGGGCGCATCACCGGACTGTTCGCCACCGCGACCGGCAACCGGATGATCCGGCTGCCGATCCCCGGTTGGGGCCTGCGCAGCCTCGGCAGCGGCATGGACAACTTCGTCCACCGCTTCGGTGTGACCACCGCCCTGACCAGGGCCGCGATGGACTACTACACGCGCATGCCACCGTCGGACGACACCGCCGTGCACGACGAGTTGGGGATCGACTACCGGAACGTGGAGGACACCTTCACCGACTGCATCGCGTCGATGGCCCAGACCGGCCGGATCACCCGTGCCCAGGCGGGTCGGGCGGTCTCAGCGGGTCAACAGCACCGATGACCCGTGGCCGAACAGGCCCTGGTTCACCGTGATCCCCACCTTGGCGTCCTCCACCTGACGCCCCTCGGCCCGGCCACGCAACTGCCAGGTGATCTCGCACACCTGCGCGATCGCCTGTGCCGGGACGGCCTCACCGAAACACGCGAGCCCGCCCGACGGGTTCACCGGGATGCGGCCACCGATCGTGGTGTCGCCGTCACGCAAAAGTTTCGCCGCGTCCCCGGGGGCGCACAGTCCGATGTCCTCGTACCAGTCCAGCTCGAGGGCACACGACAGGTCGTACACCTCGGCGACGTCGAGGTCCTCCGGGCCGACCCCGGCCTCCTCGTAGGCGGCGTGGGTGATCGACGCCCTGAAGGGTCGTTCCGGCTCGGCGCGCACCGCGGACGAGTCGGTCGACAGGTTCGGCATCTCGATGACCGTGTTCGGATACGTGGGTGTCACCGTGGACACCGCGGCGATCCGCACCGGGTTCGCAGCGGCCCGTTTGCGGGCGTACTCGGCCGAACACAGCACCACGGCGGCACCACCGTCGGACGTCGCGCAGATCTCCAGCAGGTGCAACGGGTTCGCCACCATCGGCGAGGCCAGCACCTCGTCGACCGAGGTCTCCTTGCGGTAGCGGGCGTACGGGTTGGCCAGCCCGTGCCGCGCGTTCTTGACCTTGACCTGCGCGAAGTCCTCGTCGGTGTCGCCGAACACGTCCATACGCCGCCGGGCGTACAACGCGAAGTACGTGGGGTTGGTGATCCCGCCCAGGCGGAACCGCAACCAGTCCGGATCGTCGGGACGGTCCCCGGCGTTGGGTGCCAGGAAACCCTTCGGGGTGGTGTCGGCACCGACCACCAGCGCCACATCGGACTTGCCGGCCAGGATCCGCATCCGGGCCGCTTCGATCGCGGTCGCACCCGACGCGCACGCCGCGTACGACGACGCGACCCGGCAACCCGTCCAACCCAACGCCTGGGCGAACGTCGCGCCCGACACGTAACCGGGGTAGCCGTTGCGCATCGTGTCCGCACCGGACACGAAGTCGATGTCGGACCACTCCACGCCGGCGTCGTCGAGCGCGTCGTGCGCCGCGGCGAGACCGTACTCGACGAAGTTGCGCCCCCACTTGCCCCACGGGTGCATCCCGGCACCCAGGACGACGACGTCATCGGAACGGGTCACTTGCCACCTCCGGTCGGCTGGAAACGCCAGATCAGATACTCGTGCTCATCGTCGCTGAACAACGTGTCGACGATCACCTCGACCTCGTCGCCCACCGAGACGTCGTCGACGCCGACACCACGGGCGAGCTGACCGAGCACGACCAGGCCCTCGGCTTCCAGTTCGACCGCGGCGATCGCGAACGGTTCGAACTCGTCACCGTCGAACACGTAGGGCGCAGGCGGTTGGTACTGGGCGTCGGTGTAGGACCAGATCCGCCCGGTACGCGACAGCTCGGCGTCGACCAGGTCGGTGCCCCGACACACCGGGCTGGGGCACGATCCCGCTTTCGGCGGGAACGCGTACGTCCCGCACGAGGTACAACGGGACCCCACCAGCCGGGGTTCGGGGTCGGTCGTGAACCAGCCGTCGGCGCCGAGCGCGGGAACACGGGTTTTCGTCGTCATCGATTCTCCTGACGAGGTGTCAGATATCGTCGTCGACCCTACTCGGCCACCCCGGCGGTGGTCATTCCGTGGCGAGCGCGTCGAGCGGATCGAGGCGGGTGGCCCGACGGGTCGGCAACACCGCCGACACAAGGCCGACCGCGACCCCGGCGACGAGCACGACGACCAGGCGGACCCACGGCACCGCGAACCCGGTCAGTGCCTGGTCGGGGCCGAACGACTTGATCAACGCCGCGCCGATGATCGTGCCCAGGACCAACCCGATGATCGTGCCGGTCATGGCGATCAGCAACGATTCGACCCGGACCGTGACCCGCAACTGGCGTCGGGTCATCCCCACCGCGCGCAGCAGACCCAGCTCGCGGGTCCGCTCCAGGATCGACAGACCCAGCGTGTTGACGATCCCGATGATCGCGATGATCACCGCCAGCGCCAACATCGCGTAGACGATGTTCAGGAACGAGTCCATCTGGGCCGCCGAGGACTTCTTGAACTGGGGGACCGTCTGGATTTTCGCGGTCGGGTTGTCGGCCACGAGTCCATCGAGACGTTCCACGAGGTCGTCGGCGGACACCCCCCGTTCGCCCTGGACGAACGCGATCTGACTGATCGGTGTCAGCAACGACCCGGCGATCGTGTCGGTGGAGGTCAACGCGTGCTGGGCGACCAGCGGGTTGGCGTAGATCGCGCGCACGGTGAGCGTGTGGTCGGTGCCGTCGAGCGTCGTGGCGTCCAGCGCGGTTCCGACGCTCCACCCGTGCCGTTCGGCTTCGCGTTTGGACACCGCGATGTCGTCGGTGCCCATGTCGTCCAACGAACCCGCCGACACCTTCATGTCGACCATCGCGGCGAGCGTCGCCGGGTCGGTCGCGGACACGATCATGCCGTCGCCGTCGACGGTCACCGGGCCGTAACGCATCGCGGCGATCCGGGACACGTCGGGGGAGGCGGCGATCTTGCCGATGTCGTCGAGCGGTATGCCGTTGCCGGTGGATGTGACGATCGCATCGCCGTGGAAACCGGTGTCGACCAGGTTGTTGATCGACGCCAACGCGGACGCGGCGAACACCGAGATCGCACACACCAACGTGGCGCCGATCATCAACGCCGACGCGGTCGCGGCGGTCCGTCGCGGGTTGCGCAGCACGTTCTCCACGCCCAGGTGACCCGCCATACCCGAACGTCTCGTCAACACCCGGGACGCCCGCGCGATCGCGGCGGCCAGGCTCGGCCCGAACACCACGGCACCGATCAGCCCGGCGGGTGCACCGACCGCGACGTACCACTGGTTCTTCGCGACGACCGCGCCGATGAGTGCGACACCGGCGACGACCAGGAGCACCGCTCCGATGACGGTCCGCAACCGGCCGTGGGAGGTGTCCTCGACGGCGGCATCCCGCATGGCGGTGACCGGCGCCACCCGGGCCGCGCGGCGTGCGGGGAACAGCGCGGAGGCCACCGTGATGCCGATCCCCACCACGAAGGAACCCACGATCGTCCGGGTGCTCAGCGTCGCGGAAGCCGCGAAGTCCGAACCCCCGATCAGCCCCTGCAGGCCGGCGCCGATGCCGTAACCCAGGCCGAGGCCCACCGCCGAGGCGAGCACCCCGACCACGGCGGCTTCGGCCACCACCGACCCGAGCACCTGACGGGCCGACGCGCCGATGGCACGGAGCAACGCCAGTTCCCGGGTGCGTTGGGCGACCAGGATCGAGAACGTGTTGGCGATGATGAACGCCCCGACGACCAGCGCGATCAACGCGAACACGAGCAGGAACACCGTGATGAACGACAGGAACGACGTCGCCAGATCCTTGGCTTCCTGGGCGGCCGCCTCGCCGGTGATCACCTCGGTGCCGGGAAGGTCCAGGGACCGGATCGCGTCGACGGCCTGTGCGTCGGTGACGCCGTCGTCGGCGAGTGCCCAGATCTCGTCGACCTCACCTTCCTTGCCGAACTGCTTCTGCGCTTCGGCGAAGGTGAACTGGACCATCGTGGCGCCACCGGCCGACTTCTTGTCGCCGAAGCGGGTCAGCCCGACGAGTGTCGCCTCGGTCCGCCCGGTCGGGGTCAACAGCGGGACGTCGTCACCGATGGCGTACCCGGCATCGGCCGCGGTCGACACGTCGGTGACGATCTGCGAATCGTCACGGGGTTCGTGGCCTTCGACCACCCGATACGGGCTGAGTGCGGCGTCGGACGGATACGACGAGCCCAGTGTCGGCGGACCCTGGTTCGGGTTGCCCAACGCCTTGCCGTCCGGTTTGATCAGCTGCGTGTAACCCTGGACGACCCCGTCGGCCGCCGCGATGCCCGGCGCATCGGCGACACGGCTCACGAGTTCGTCGGACAGCGTCCCCCTGGTCGGGCCCGACGCGGCGACCTCGAGGCCGCCTTCGACCTCGGTGCTGTTGCGGACCACCGCGGAGGTGTCGGCGTAGACGTCGGTGAACAACTCGTCGAAGGTGGAACTCAACGAGTCGGTCAGCACCAACGTGCCGGAGGTGAACATCACCCCGAGCAGCACGGCCAGGCTGGTGGCCAGCAGGCGGAGTTTGCGTCGTGACAGGTTCGCGAGCGTGACGCGCAGCACCGGTCCGCCTCAGCCCCGGGTGCGGGCGGTGCCGGCGGCGAGCCGCGGGTCCAACGCGTGCATCCGTTCGAGCACCCGTTCCGCGGTCGGGTCGTCGATGTCGCCGACGATCTCACCGTCGGCGAGGAACACCGCACGGTCCGCCCAGGATGCCGCCGCCGGGTCGTGGGTGACCATCACGATCGTCTGGCCCATCCGGTCCACGGCGCTGCGCAGGAACTCGAGCACCGCGATGCCCGAGGTGGAGTCCAGGTTGCCGGTCGGTTCGTCGGCGAAGATCAGCTCGGGCCGGGACACCAACGCCCGGGCGACCGCGACC
>CAZVFF010000083.1:0-9085 GCA_964626395.1 uncultured Iamiaceae bacterium
TGTAGCCACCGAAGGGACGCTCCGGTGAGATCATGTGGTAGTCGTTGATCCACACGGTCCCGGTGCGCATCCGGTTGGCGATGGACTGGGCCCGTTCGATGTTCGTGGACTGCACCCCACCGGCCAGGCCGTACATCGAGTCGTTCGCGATGGCCACGGCCTCGTCGTCGGTCGAGTACGGGATCACGCACAGCACCGGACCGAAGATCTCCTCCTGGGCGATCTTGGTGGAGTTGGAAACCTGGGAGAAGATCGTCGGCGTGTAGAACGAGTCGACGTCGAGGTTGTCGGCCAGTCCCTCGGGCTTGGCGCCACCGCAGATCGGCTCGCCGACCTCGTCACGACCCAGCTTCACGTAACGTTCCACGGTCTCGACCTGACCGCGGGACACCAACGGCCCCAGGTCGGTGGCGAAGTCCAGCGGGTCGCCGATGGTCATCTTGCCGGCCCGTTCGACCAGCAGGTCGACGAACTCGTCGTAGATGCTCGTGTGCACGAGCGCCCGGGTGCCGGATTCGCACACCTGACCGGAGTGGAAGAACGTGCCGAACAGCACCGCGGCGGCCGCGATGTCCAGGTTCGCGTCGTCCAGCACGATGTTGGCGGACTTGCCACCCAACTCGAGGGTGGTGGGCTTCACGGTGCCCGAGGCGAGCTGCATGATGCGCCGCCCGACCTCGGTGGAACCGGTGAACGCGGTCTTGTCGACCAGCGGGTTGGAGGCCAGTTCCTCACCGACGGTGCCACCGGGGCCGGCCAGGATGTTGACCACACCCGGCGGCAGGTCGGCTTCCTGGAAGATCTCGCCCAGCATCAACGCGGAGACCGACGTGTACGACGCCGGCTTGATCACCGCGCAGTTCCCCGCCGCGATCGGCGGGGCGATCTTCCACGCCGCCATGATGAACGGGAAGTTCCACGGGATCACCCCGGTGGTCACCCCGTGGGGCTCGTAGCGGACGTAGTTGCTGGCAGGCAGGAAGTCGGACTGTCCGGCCCGGTCGACCTGTTCGGGTTGTTCGGCGGCGCACCGGGCGAACCACCGGAACGCGCTGGCGGCACCGGGAATGTCGGCGAAGGTGGCCTTCTTGATCGTGCCGCCCGAGTCGCGGGCTTCGGCCTCGGCGAACTTCTCGGAGTTCGCGTCGATCAGTTCGGCGACCTTGTTCAGCTTCTCGGCCCGTTCGGCACCGGACATCTTCGGCCAGGGGCCCTCGTCGAACGCGCGGCGTGCGGCGTTGATCGCGGCTTCGGCGTCCTCACGGCCGCCCTTGGCGATCTCCTTGTAGGGCGTGTTGGTGGCGGGTTCGTAACTGGTGAAGGTCTCACCCGAGATCGCATCGACGTACTCGCCGTCGATGAAGAGCTTCTGCTCGGCCATGGTTGCCATTCCCCTTGTGTGCTCGATTTTCGTCACGTCCGGTGGGGTCCCAACGAACGTGGAGGCACCGGTGACTCTATCTTCGGGCGGGGATTCCTGCAGAACGCCGCCGGATCCGGTCAGGCCGTTCCGGCCACGTGCTCCCAGCGGACGGTGTCGACGGCATCGCGGTCGCCGGTGACCGTGGCGCGGTCGTCGTCGGCGAGTTTGCGCAGGTGCGCCCACAACGACAGGCGGGCGACGGGGTACAGGGCTTCGTCCACGTCGGCGTACACGACGGGCACCAGGTCGTCGACGGTGGCCGGCCCACCCACGCCGGCCAGTGCCGCGGCCACGATCTCCTCCCGGGCCGAACGGTGGTCCAGGTACGCGGCGATCACCGCGGCCGGGTCGTCGATCAGATGGCCGTGCGCGGGGGCGATCGCCGCCGGGCGGGGCCGCAGGTTCCCGAGGCGTCGCAGCGACGCCATGTAGTCGCCCATGTCGCCGTCGGGTGGGGCGATCACCACGGTGACACCCTGCATGATGTGGTCACCGCTGAACAGCAGGTTCTCGTCGCCCAACAGCACGCAGAGGTGGTTCGACGCGTGCCCCGGGGTGTGCAGCAGGTGCAGGGTGTACTCGTCGGTGACGACGTCGTCGCCGTCGCCGAGGGTACCGGTCACCTCGAGGCCGTCACGGGACCCGAACGCGAGCACCTCGGCGCCGGTGCGCTCGGCCAGCACCGGGGCTCCGGGCCAGTGGTCGATGTGGGTGTGGGTGCACACGATGCGGCGCACCGTTCCCGGACCGGTCGCGGCCACGATCGCGTCGATGTGTCCGTCGTCGTCGGGTCCCGGGTCGATCACGGTGACGTCGTCGGTTCCCACCAGGTACGTGTTGGTCCCCGGCCCGGTCATCACCGACGGGTTCGGTGCCGTCACCCGACGCACCCGTGGCGACAACCGGACGGCTTCGCCGGGCACGATCCGGCCGTCGGTGGGGGCGGTGCCCACGTCCACGCCGGGTGGGCGGCCACTCACCGCGGCCGACCCGACGCGTCGATGCCGTCCATGCCGATCTCCACGGTGCCCACCGGACGGCCGTGGTCCCATTCGGGACCGACCCGGTCGTCCAACCCCGGCCACGACGTGAGCGACTCGTCACCCGAGTAGGCCCGTTCATAGGCCGGGTCGCCGGGCATGACGATGCGGATCCCGTCGTCGTCGGAGACGATCCGGGGGGCGACGGTGTGCACCGGACCCATGTGGGCGGCACCGGCCAGCGCCGCGGCGGTGGTCGGGTACTCGGCGATCATCCGCAGGTTCGCGACCGTTGGCGGCAGCATCGGGAACACGTTCTCGGCGTGCCGTTCCAGCGCCTCGGTCGGTGAGATCCACTGTGCGGAGATGACCTCCCGGTCGTCGGACACCGCCTGCTGGCCTTCGGGCGCTGCGGCCAGGAAGAAGCGGGTGTCGTACCGGCGTGGCGACCCCGGCGGGGTGATCCAACGGCCCACGTAGTGCATGTCGGCCAGGGTGAGGCGCAAGTCCTCCTCGGCACACACCTCGATCAGCCGTCGTTCGGCCGAATCGACGGCCCGGCGGTGTTCGACGAACCGGCGGGCGATCGTGCGGTCGGTGAAGTCCACGGTCGTGCCGTCGGGGTGCACCGCCATCAGCAACCCGGACTCCTCGAGGGTTTCGCGCACCGCCGCGACCCAGAAGGCGAGACCGTTGCGGGGCAGGTCCAGTTCGGCCGACGCGCCGGCGTCATCGCGACCCAGGCAGTACGGCGACACCTCGGGTTCGCCGTCGGCCGGGTCGACCCCGCCGCCGGGGAACACGTAGGCACCGCCGACGAAATCCGAGTTGAGGTTGCGTTGCAGCATGCACACCTCGATGCCCCGGTTCGGGCGGTCCCGCAACAGCATCACCGTGGACGCCGGTCGGACCGGCACGGTGCGGTCACCATCGAGATTCAACGGCACGGCCAGCGGCTCCTTCTCGTTCGGGCGGTCACGACCGCGACTCGTCGGACGGGGGCAACGTGGGACGTTCGGAACGGCCGGCGTCCGATTCCCAGCCTTCGACGTCGACGACCCCGGGATGTCGGTCCGAGCGGAACACCCACCCGGTGGTGGCGTCCCCGGTCACCACGACGAACGGCATGCGCAAACGCCGGACGGCCCAGGCGCCGGCACCCCGGGAAGCGCGGTTCCGGATCGGGGAGATCAGGAGGACGAGTCCGGTCACGGCAGTCAGGAAACCCGGCAGGGCCAGCAACAACGCACCGAGGAAACGCAGCACCCCGTCGAGCGCGGCCGGCGCGGGTGACGAACCCTGTTCGACATCGTGGCGTGCGCTGCGCCAGGCGGCGATCCCCTGCACCTTGATCTGCCACACGCCGAGCAACGACAGCACGATCAACGCGAGGATCATCCAGCCGATCCCGATCCAACGGGCGACCACCCAGGCCGTGACGATCTCGGCGATCGGCATCACGACGAACAGGAACGCCTTCATCGGATCAACCGTACCGGTCCCGGACCGGCTCGGGACCCCCGGCGTGGCGTGTGGGTGTCGACCCGTTCAGCGGCGACGTTTGACCGGTTCGCCGCGGGCCTCGAGGATCTCGCGGCGTTCGGCTTCGTTCAGCCCGCCCCAGATGCCGTGCGGTTCCCGGATCGACAACGCGTACTCCAGGCACTCGGCCCGGACCGGGCAGGTGCGGCAGATGTCCTTGGCGCGGGCCTCGCGCAGCTGCCGGTCCTTCTTCCGTTCGAACGTCGAAGGTGGGTAGAACACCACCGCATGGGGCCCCCGGCACGCGGCGCGGGTCTGCCAGGCTTCCTCGACACGTTGAGCACTCATCGGCGAACCCCCTTCGTTCCCATGCGACACTACCCACGCGTCACGGGCTCCACAAGGGGTGATTTTCGTATCTGGAACGCTCGGTCGCCCGCCGCGGAACCGATTCAGACGGGCTCGACCCGACAGACGACACCCTCGGTGGCGACCACCCGCACCGCGGCCCCGACCGGGACCGCGGCATCGGCCCGACCCGCCCACAGGGCGCCGTCGACCCGGATGACCCCGTCGGGTCCCAACGCGTCGACGACGGTGCCGCGTCGATCCACGAGCCAGTGACGGTCGATCACCGGTGAGGAGAACCGGGACCGGGTCATCGCGGGCATCCCGAACACCATGAACACGATCACCCCGGCGATCGACCCGATCGTCGCCGGCCAGGGGGTGGCCACCGTGGTGAACAGGAACAGCGCCCCCACGGTGAACAGGACCGAACCGATCGCGGTCCACACCCGCGGGACGCCCGTCTGGACGTCCACGGCGAACGAGACCATGGCGGCGATCAACGCGGCGACGGCGAGCGGTCGCACCCCGAGCACCCCGAATCCGTAGAACCCGTACAGCAGGCAGCCCGCACCGACGAGCCCGGCGACGCCGACACCGGCGGTGTAGAACTCGAACAGCAGCAACGACAGCCCGATCGCCACGAGCAGCAGCGCGACGGCCGGGCTGGCGAAGGTGTGCAGCACCGTCCGGGTGGTCGACAGTTCGGAGAACTGGACCGGTGTGGCGGTGTCGGCGGTCTCCTCGCCGGCGTCGAAACCGTCGATCGTCAACAGCACGTTCCGCAGCACGGGCGAATCGTCGGGGTCCATCGCGATGCCGGCGGTCGCGGCGGCTTTCGGACCCATGAGGCCGTCACGCAACCGGTCACGCTGGTCCCAGAACGCGTCGGAGGACACCTGTCGGGGGATCACCATCTCCCCGATCTCCCCGATCGCCGACCCGGGCGCCAGCCCGACGGCGTCGGCGGCGGCGAGCAGTTGGGCGGTGCCACCCCGGGCGTCGGAACCGGCCGGGCCGACCCAGGCGATCACGGGGACGGGGGCGTCGTGGATGGCGGCGGCGAGGCCGGCCAGGCGTGCGTCGGAGACGACCGAACCGTCGCTGTCGACCCGCAGGACCACCGCCAGGGTGTTCTCCGGGGTGACCTCGTCGAGGGTCGTGTCGAGGAAGTCCGCGACGATCGGGTCGAGCAGACCACTGAGCTTGACCACACGGACCGCCGGGGTGTCGGCCGAAGACTCGTCCGCCGCCGCTGCGGGGGCGGACACGGCGAGGGATCCGAGCCCGATCAACGCGACCATGGCGGTGATGGTCGATAGTCTGCGCAAAGCAGATTCCTTTCGCAGCGAGCTTCCTCGAGAAGGGTGAGCGTGGATCCGGTCCAGTATTTCACCGCCGCCCGGCTGGTCATCGTGGCCGGTAAGGGCGGGGTTGGCAAAACCACCGTTTCGGCGGTGCTCGCCAACGCGGTGGCCCGCTGCGGTCTGGACGCACTCGTGGTCGATCTGGAGGGCTCCTCGGGTCTGCCCCGGATCTTCGGAAGCGCGGACCTGGACTACGACGAGTGCGTGCTGCGCACCGCGGACCGCCCCGAGGGGCGCGGCGAGATCCGGGCCCGACGGATCACCCCGGACGACGCGCTCGTGGAGTATCTGGACGACCACGGCCTGAAACGGATCTCCAAACGGCTCGCCTCGACCGGCGCGCTCGACGTCGTGGCCACCGCGACCCCGGGCATCAAGGACATCCTGGTGCTCGGCAAGATCAAACAGCTCGAGCGGGACCGGGTGGCCGACGTGATCGTGGTGGACGCCCCCGCGGCGGGGCACGCCATCACGTTCCTGCAGTCCGCCCACGGTCTGGTCGACGCGGTGCAGGTGGGTCCGATCAACACCCAGGCACGTGACGTGCTGGCGTTGTTGACCGACCCGCGGCGGTGCCGGGTGATGCTGGTGACCCTGGGTGAGGAGACCCCGGTGAACGAGCTGATCGACACCGCCTACACCCTGGAGGAACACATCGGGGTGCACCTGACCCCGGTCGTGGTGAACGCCGGTCTGGAACACGTCGACGGCCTGGATGTGGACCCGACCGTCGCGGCCCGTGAGGCCGGTGTGAAGCTGCGCCGCGGGGAGCGTCGCGCGTTGGCCGAGGCGGCCGAGTTCCGCGCCGAACGGCGGGCCTTGCAGGTCGCGCAGACCGAACGGCTCGCCGCCGCGCTGCCGTTGCCCCAGATCCAGCTGCCGTTCTGTTTCGACGCCGAGATCGGGCCGGACCAGCTCGACCGGCTCGCCGCCGCGTTCCTCGACGACCTCGCCGCGATCGATCCCGAAGCGGTCGGGTTGCCCGCCGAGGCCGCGTCGTGAGCCTGGACACGTTGGTCTCCGAGGGGCGGATCATCATTTGCGCCGGTTCGGGCGGTGTGGGCAAGACGACGTCGGCCGCGGTGCTCGCGATGGAGGCCGCCCGCCGGGGCCGCCGCGCGGTGGTCGTCACGATCGACCCGGCCAAACGTCTGGCCGACGCGCTCGGCCTGGGCGACATCGGCAACGAACCGAAACGGATCGACGGCGACTGGCCCGGGGAACTCTCCGCGGTGATGCTCGACACCAAGGGCACCTTCGACGCGTTGGTCGAGACGTACTCCGACGATCCCGAACAGGCCGAACGGATCCTCGCGAACCGTTTCTACCGGAACATCTCCGGGGCGTTGTCGGGCACCCAGGAGTACATGGCGATGGAGAAGCTCTACGCGCTGAACGCGGACGAGAACTTCGACGTCGTCGTCGTCGACACCCCCCCCACCCGCCACGCACTGGATTTCCTGGACGCGCCCCGCCGGTTGACGAACTTCCTGGACCACCGCCTGTACCGGGTGTTGATGTCACCGGCCCGGGGCGTGATGAAAGCGGTGCACGTCGCCGCGCAGACCTTCGTGCGCAGCGTGTCACGGGTGGTGGGCGCCGAGGTGCTCGACGACGCACTCGCGTTCTTCGGCGCGTTCAGCGGCATGGAGGAGGGGTTCAAGGAACGGGCGGAGGTGGTGCTGGAACTGCTGGAGGACCCCGCGACGGCGTTCGTGCTGGTCGCGGCGCCCCGGCGCGACACGGTCACCGAAGCGCAGTACTTCGCCGACCGGTTGGCCGAAGCCGGCCTCGACGTGTCGGCGTTGATCGTCAACCGGGTCCATCCGGTGTTCACCCTGGATCCGCTCGACCGGGTGACGGCACGAGCCACCGAACTGGCCGACACGCCGCTGGGTCCCCTGGCACGCAACCTGGCGGACTTCACCGCGATCGCCGTGCGGGAACGCGAACACCTCGAGGGGCTGACCGCGACCGCGGAGGCCGTCGCTCTCGTGCCCTACCTGAACACCGACGTGCACGACATGGACGGCCTGGACCGGATCGCCGCCCACCTGTTCACCGGTTCACCCGCGACGGGGTGAACCCGGATCATTCGTCGTCGTCGGCATCCAACGCGGCGACCGCCGCGGCGACGTCCTCGACCACCGGCACGATCCGGTCGAAACCGGTGGTGTGCAACAGGCGGGTCAGGGTCGGTCGGCTGCACGCGACGGTCACCTGACCGTCGTTCTCGCGGGTCCGTCGGATCCCGCCGATCAGCGCACCGAGTCCGGCCGAGTCCATGAACGGGACCGCGGACAGGTCGATCACGACGCGTTCGGCGTTCGCGAGGTCGGTGAGCACTTCACGGAACTGCCCGACGGTGTAGGCGTCCAGTTCGCCGACGGGTCGGCACAGCGTGTGGGTGCCCTCGTCGGTCACTTCGATTTCCAACACGATGAAGAATCCTCCTGGGTCGGGAAAGGGGCCCCCGACCGCGCAGCGCGCATCCTAGAGGGCGGTTGTGACGATCACGTCGCGACGGCGACCCGCCCACCCGATGGCGCCGACCGGTCTGGGCGCCGCAGCGGCGGGATCGCTAACCTCGGCGTGCGTGTCCACGATTCTTCTCGCTGCCGACGTCGACTGGCTCTACGAGGACATCCACTCCACCCTGGCGAGCCGATCGACCGCGGTGCACCGGGTCCGGTTCGGATCACAGGTACTGGCCGCCGTCGAGGAGGACCCGCCGGAACTGGTGATCCTGGATCTGCAGACCGGCAACCAGGGCGGCATGGCCACCTGCATGCAGCTGCGCCTGGAACAGGACATGGGTCGGATCCCCGACATGCCGATCCTGATGCTCCTGGACCGGGACGACGACGTGTTCCTCGCCAAACGGGCGGCGTCGGACGGTTGGCTGATCAAACCGATCGAACCGTTCCGTCTGCGCCGGGCGGTCAAGACCCTGCTGGGCGGTGGCACGTACTTCCAGGATCGCCGGCAGGTCAGCTGACCGGTCGCCGGGCCGATCGACCGGCCGGCCGATCGACGGCCGTGGCGGAAATCCCCCCGACGGGTCGTACCGGTTAGCATCGTCGGTCACAACGGGCTGTGGCTCAGCTTGGTAGAGCGCTGCGTTCGGGACGCAGAGGTCGTGGGTTCAAATCCCGCCAGCCCGACCATCCGATGTCCTGCGGACATCGCACGAGGGCCGGACCTCCATCGTGGGGTCCGGCCCTCGTTTCCCCTCCGGGGCGGGTCCGGGCCCGATCGGCGCCCGTGGGCGCGCCCCGGTGGCCCACGAGCTCGTCGAGCCGTGTCCGGACGGGTGTCGCGTCCACGGTAGGTTCGACCCGATGGGACGTTCCCGAACCTCCATGGTCCCGTCCGGTCGGACGGCGTGGATCGTCTCGATCGCCGCGGTCGTCGTCGCTGTCGTCGCCGTCACGGTCATCGTGTCCCGTTCGGACGAAGCACCCGGAAACCGGGAGCAGGCCGAC
>CAZVFF010000084.1:0-8957 GCA_964626395.1 uncultured Iamiaceae bacterium
GTGGGCTCGTCGACGTGCTCTGAGGACGCGGCAGCGGGTGGCGGTTCCCGCCGGCGTGGGGTGCCGGGTACACTCGCTCCGGAAGTTCGGGCTGTGGCGCAGCTGGGTTAGCGCGTCGGTGTGGGGGACCGAAGGTCGCGGGTTCGAATCCCGCCAGCCCGACCACGACAACCCCGGTGATACCAACCGGAAAGGCCCCGGGACCTGGTCCCGGGGCCTTTCCGGTTCCCGGCTCTTCGCGCGACGAATCGCGCGGCTCAGGCGTCGGCCACGTGAGCTTCACCCATCGCCCGCAGCGCGTCGCGGATCGCGTCGGCGGCGGCGTCGAGGGACGCCGAAGTGGGGGAGGGGTCGGCCAGGGCGAAGCTCAGGTCGGCTTCGGAACGGATCGGGATGAGGTGCAGGTGCACGTGGGGGACCTCCAGACCGGCGATGACCATCCCCACACGTTCCCGGTCGAAGGCCCGCTGTTGGGCACGCCCGACGGTTCCCGCCACGGTCATCAGGTGGCGGGCCACTTCGTCGTCGAGGTCGAGCCAGTTGTCGACCTCGACGCGGGGCACCACCAGCACGTGACCGGGCTGGATCGGGTTGATCGTCGTGAACACGACCGCCACGTCGTCCCGCCACACGAACCGTCCGGGGAGTTCCCCGTCGATGATCCTGGTGAACAACGTGGGCATCCTGGCCTCCTCCGGTCCGGTCGTGTCATCCCCGGCGGTGTCCGAACCGGGGCGTGGCGCGGCGGCCGGCCCCGCACGACGCGTTCGCATCGTAGGCTGCGACCCGTGGACGAGGCAGCGCAACCCGCGACGATCCCGGTGAAGCAGTGGCGTGTGTTGACGGTCCCGAACCTCATCACGCTGATCAGGCTCGCCTGTCTGCCGATCTTCGTGATCCTGCTGTTCGGCCACGACAACCGGGCGGCCGCGGGCTGGTTGCTCGCGGCGTTGGGCATGACCGACTGGTGCGACGGCTACATCGCACGGCACTTCGACCAGGTGTCCGAGCTGGGCAAGATCCTCGACCCGGTCGCCGACCGGATGCTCTTCTTCGTCGGGCTGACCTGCATCCTGATCGACGGATCGATCCCGCTGTTCATCGGGATCGCGATCCTGGCCCGTGAGATCGTCGTCGGGGGGACGACCGTGGTCATCGCCATGCTGGGGGCACGCCGGATCGACGTCACCTGGTACGGCAAGGCGGGCACGTTCGCGAACATGATCGCCGTACCGGCGTTCCTGGGATCCCACAGCACGCTGAGCTACGCCCCGGTCCTCGGCGCGATCGCGTGGATCGCGGTGATCCCCGGTCTGGCGTTGTCGTACTACGCGGCGATCCTGTACGTCCCGATCGCGCGACGCGCGCTCGCCGAGGGCCGCGCGGCCCGGGCCGACGAACGTGACGAGACGGTACCGTTGGGAGGATGAAGGCCGTGATCATGGCCGGGGGCGAAGGCACCCGGCTCCGCCCGCTCACCTCGAACATCCCCAAACCGATGCTGCCCATCGCGAACATCCCGATGATGGAGCACGTCATCGACCTGCTGGTCCGCCACGGCGTCACCCGCATCGTCGTCACCGTCGCCTACCTGGCCGACACGATCCGCAACTATTTCGGTGACGGATCCGAATTCGGTGTCGAGCTGGTGTACGCCACCGAGGACACGCCGTTGGGTACGGCCGGGTCGGTCCGCAATGCGATGGACGAACTGGACGAACGGTTCCTGGTGATCTCCGGTGACGTGCTCACCGACATCGACCTGGGTGCCATCGTCGCTTTCCACGAGTCCCACGACGCCCTCGCCACGATCGGTCTCGTCGAGGTCGAGAACCCGCTCGAGTTCGGGATCGTCATCACCGCCGAGGACGGCAGCATCGAACGGTTCCTGGAGAAGCCGTCGTGGGGTCAGGTCTTCAGCGACACGATCAACACCGGCATCTTCGTGTTGGAACCCGGGATCTTCGACTTCATCCCCGCGGAGGGACCGTCGGACTTCTCCTCGGACGTGTTCCCCGAGGTCCTGGCGTCGGGGCGGGGACTCTACGGCGTGGTCGCCGAGGGCTACTGGGAGGACGTCGGAACCCTGGAGGCGTACAGCCGGGTGCACACCGACGTGCTCGACGGCGTCGTCGACGTGCGTATCGACGGGTTCGAGTTGCGTGACGGGGTCTGGCTGGGTCGCGGTGCCGAACTGCACCCCGACGCCGTGGTGGACGGCCGCGTCGTGATCGGGGACTCCTGTCGGATCGAGGCGGGCGTGCGACTCGGCGGATACACCGTGCTGGGTTCGAACGTCCGGGTGCGCGCCGACGCCGACCTGGAACGCAGCATCGTGCACGACAACGTCTACGTGGGCGAGGGCGCCGCGCTGCGCGGTGCGGTGGCCGGTCGGGGCACCGACCTGCGACGCGGCAGCCGTCTGGATGACGGCGCCGTGGTGGGGGACCAGTGTTTCATCGGCGACGACGCCGTGGTGTCCTCGGGGGTGAAGGTCTTCCCGTTCAAGACCGTCGAGGCCGGCGCGATCGTGAACACCTCCATCGTCTGGGAATCGATGGGGGCGCGCAGCCTGTTCGGCCGGTACGGCATGTCGGGGATCGCGAACGTCGACATGACCCCCGAAGCGGTCTGCCGCGTCGCGATGGCATACGCGACGACCATGCCCAAGGGATCCACGGTGGTGACCTCGCGGGACTCGAGCCGTGCCGGACGGATGCTGAAACGGGCGGCGATGGCGGGGTTGAACGCCGCCGGCGTGAACGTCGTCGACCTCGAGGTCGCGTCGGTTCCGGTGACCCGCTTCATCGCCTCCCAACCCCGCTCGACCGGTGGGCTGACCATCCGCCTGGAAGGTGAGGACGCACAGTCGGTGGGCATGCGGTTCTTCGGTTCGAACGGTCTGGATCTGTCCGAGAGCGCCCAACGCAAGATCGAGCGTCTGGTCAACCGCGAGGATTTCCGACGGGTGCTCGCCACCGAGATCGGCGACATCGCGTACCCGCCGCGTGCGCTCGAACACTACGCGAACGCTTTGCAGGACACGATCGACCTCGCATTGCTGCAGGAGCGCACACCGAAGCTGGTCGTGGACTACTCGTTCGGGTCGACGTCGTTCGTGATGCCGTCGTTGTGGTCGAAGATCGGTGCGGACGTGCTCGGCGTGAACCCGTACGGGTCCACCTGGGGGGTGGTCCATTCGAACCCGTCGGAACGGATCGCCCGGGTTGCGGACCTGGTGACGACATCCGGTGCGGACCTGGGAGCGGTGCTCGATCCCGACGGTGAACGGCTGGTGCTCATCGACGGATCCGGGCACGTACTCGACGGCACCGAGGCGTTGTTGGCCTTCGTCACCCTCGTTGCGGGACACATGGACGGCGACTCGATCGCCGTGCCGGTGTCGGCCACCCGTCACGTCGCCGACGTCGCAGAGGCCGCGGGGGCCCGGGTGCACTGGGCCCAGACCTCGGTCGGGTCGCTCATGGACGCCGCGGGCGACGAGGGCGTCGGATTCGTGGCCGACGGCGACGGCGGGTTCATCCTGCCCGGATTCCTCCCGGCGTTCGACGGTGCGGCGGCGTTGGTCAAGGTCCTGGAGTTGCTCGCGGTGGCCGACCGGTCCCTCGCCGACGTCGTGGCCGACCTGGCGCACCCGCACCTGGTGCACACGACGGTGGTGACCCCGTGGGACCGCAAGGGGACCGTCATGCGGGAACTGGTCGAACAGACCCAGCATCAGCCGGTCGACCTCATCGACGGTGTCAAGGTGTGGCACGGCGACGACTGGGTGCTGGTGATCCCCGACACCGACGAACCCATCACGCATCTGTGGGCCGAAGGACGGGACGACAGGGGTGCGCGACGTCTCGCGGACGAGTACACGCGACGGATCGAACAGCTCGTTCGCTGAACCGGGTCGTCGGTCCGGTCCGGACCGTGCCCTGCGCATCGTCCCGGCGCGATAAGTTGGCGGGCCATGAACGTGCCCGAGAACCTGCGCTACTCAACCGATCACGAGTGGGTCGCCCTCGACGGGACGACGCTCACCGTGGGAATCACCGACTACGCCCGCGACGCGCTCGGCGACGTGGTGTTCGTTTCGTTACCCGAGGTCGATGCCGACCTGGAGGCGGGAGCCGTCGCCGGCGAGGTCGAATCGACCAAGGCGGTGTCCGAGATCTACGCGCCGGTCAGCGGTCGGATCACCGAGGTCAACGCGGCGTTGGCCGACGATCCCGAGAAACTCAACGACGACCCCTACGGCGACGGGTGGCTGTTCCGGATGGAACCGGCCGACCTCGGTGCCGTTCAGCAACTCCTGGACGCGGCGGCGTACCGGACCCACATCAGCGACTGAGGACCCGCGAGCTCGACGTGTTCTGCGACAACTGCGGCCATGAGAACCCACGGGGAGCGAACTTCTGCTCGTCCTGCGGTGCCGCGTTGGGGACACGCGAGGATCCGGCGACGATCACCCTGCAGGTCGATGCGATCACCGGGACCGAGGAGATCAGCGTCGACCTCGACGACGTCGGGGGCGACGCGGTGCTCGTCGTGTCCCGCGGCCGCAACTCGGGGACACGGTTCAGCCTCGAGGGCGCGTTCGTGACCGCCGGGAGACACCCCGACAGCGACATCTTCCTCGACGATGTGACCGTGTCCCGACGCCACGTCGAGTTCACCCGGGGACCGGGGGGTTCGTACCGGGTCCGTGATGTCGGTTCGCTCAACGGCACGTACCTGAACCGTGAACGGATCGAGGAGTCGGAACTGACCAGCGGCGACGAACTGCAGATCGGCAAGTTCCGTCTGGTGTTCCTGGAAGGTGCACCGGGCGGGAGGCGGAGGGCGTGACCACCCGCACGCACCTGTCGATCGGTGAGGTGCTCAGCCTGCTGTCGGACGACTTCCCGGACCTGACGATCACCAAGATCCGGTTCCTGGAGAGCCAGGGCCTGATCGACCCGGAACGGACGGCGTCGGGTTACCGCAAGTTCTACGACTTCGACATCGAACGCCTGCGCTGGATCCTGCGCCAGCAGCGCGAGAACTTCCTGCCCCTCAAGGTCATCCGTGACCGGCTCGACGAGTACGACGGGAAACCGGGCACGACGGGAGCCGATGTCGCCGACCAGCCCCAACTGGACCTGGCACGCGACCCCGGTGCGGACGACCCGCCGCCGGTGTGGATGGCCGACCACGCACGGGCGGAGAACGACCGCAGGGGGACCGCCGGGGAGACGACGACGACCGACGGCGCCCCCGGGCCGGTGGCCACCACGGCGGAGGTCCCGACACCCGAACCGGACGAGCCGAACCCGACCGGCACCCGGTCGGGCCGGAGGGTGCCGCCGTCACCGGGGAAACCCGGGTCGAAGTCCGGGGCCAAGGCCAAGGCCGGGGCCAAGGCGAAGAAGTCCCGGTCGAAGAAGCCGGAGACGACCGGGGCGGCGGACCGGACGCGACCGAAACCGGGGAACGAGAAGACGGAGCAGGCCGTGACCGCTGCAGACGAACACCCGACACCGACCGCGGCCTCCGGGGCCGCTCCCACCGACGTGAGTGACGTGTCGATGTCCCGCGATGAACTGATCGCCGCCGCCGGGCTCGACGCGCGTCACCTGACCGAGCTCGAGTCGTACGGGATCGTCCGCGCCGATCACGGCCCCGACGGCGATCTCTACGGCGCCGAGGCGTTCGTGTGTGCACGCCACGCCGCGACGATGCTGCAGGCCGGCCTCGAGCCGCGTCACCTCCGCACCTACAAGATCGCGGCCGACCGTGAAGCCGGGCTGTACGAACAGCTCGTCCTGCCGGTCCTGCGGCGCCGGACCCCCGACGCACGTCGGGAGGCACTCGAGATCGTCGACCGCCTCGTGGCGTCGGGTGCGGCGATCCACGCCGCATTGCTCCGTCGCTCGCTCGAAGAGCCGTTCGGGCCACGGCGCTGAGGGCCGGCCGGTCGGCTCGAGGTCCCGGGTCCGTCGCCGCCCGATCGCAACGCCCGCCACTAGAGTCGGTGGGATGATCGATCTGGAGCTGATCGGCCTGCGTGTCGAACCGCCGGCGAACACCCCGATCGTCCTGCTGCGCGAGGTGGGCGGTGGAGGACGGATCCTCCCGATCTTCATCGGCGGAGCCGAGGCCACCGCGATCGCGTTCGTGTTGGAGGGCGTGGCGACACCGCGCCCGCTGACCCACGATCTGCTCCGTGACGTGTTGTCCACGCTCGACACCCAACTGGTCCGGGTGGTGCTCACCGGACTGGACGAGGGGACGTTCCTCGCCGAACTGGAGCTGTCCGGTCCGGGGGGAACGACCACGGTGTCGTGTCGCCCATCCGATGGGATCGCCCTGGCGTTGCGCACATCGTCACCGATCGTCGCGACCGAACAGCTTCTCGACGAAGCGGGACAGACGCCGATCATCGAGGCGGTCGACCCCGACGAATCGGCCGAGGAGGTGGTCGAGCAGTTCAAGGACTTCATCGAACACGTCGACCCGGAGGACTTCGCACCGTGACCCGGGACCGGCCCCCGGGCGCGGGATGCGCATTGACACACCCCACTCGCCGGCCGTAGGTTGGCACGCACGCCGGTCGTAATTTCACGGCTGTGGCGCTTTGACGAAACGGGAGCGATCGGTGGACCACCAAGCGGTTGGCGGCGGAGACGGGGAGGTCCACGGTTTCAGTGGTCGTCAGACCGCGGAGATCGTCGGGATCACCTACCGGCAGCTCGACTACTGGGCCCGCACCGATCTGGTCCGGCCCGGTATCACCGAGGCGTCGGGCAGCGGGTCCCGTCGGCGCTACTCCTACAGCGACCTGTTGGAGTTGAAGATCATCAAGCGTCTGCTGGACGCCGGGATCTCCCTGCCGGCGGTCCGCAAGGCGTTCGGTTACCTGCGCGAACAACTCGGCACCGACATCGCCAGCGCCCACCTGGTGCTGTCGGGGTCCTCCGCGGTGCTGGTCCGCGACGGTGAGGAACTCATCGACGTGGTCAACCGTTTCACCGGGCAGGGCGTGTTGAACCTGTTGGCGCTGTCCGACGTGCAGACCGAGGTCGACGACGCCGTCCACCAGCTCGGAACCCGGGCCGGTGCGCCGAGCGCGTCGGCCGGCGCGGCACGTCGCGCCGCGAACTGATGCACCACTCACCCCTCGACGGTCGTCACCGCGCCCTGGGGGCGAAGATGGTCGACTTCGGCGGTTGGGAGATGCCGTTGTCGTACCCCGACGGCACCCTCGCCGAGCACCGGAGGTGCCGGTCCGACGCCGTCACGTTCGACGTCAGCCACCTGGGCATGGTGGTCGTCGAAGGCGCCGACGCCTTCGACGGGTTGCAGACCACGCTCACCAACGACCTGCGCAAGATCGAACCGGGCCGTGCCCAGTACACCCACATCCTGGACCCCGACGACGGTTCGGTCTCCGACGACATCATCCTGTGGTGGATGGCGCCGGAGCGGTTCATCGTGATGCCGAACGCGTCGAACACCGACGGCGTGCTCGATGTACTGGGCCCGGACAGCCGGGATGTCACCGCCGAACGCGTGATGCTCGCCCTGCAGGGTCCCCGGACCCGGGAACTGCTCGGTCCGGTCGCACCCGAAGCCGCCGCGGTACGGCGCTTCCGGGTCACCGAATTCACCTGGCGGGGCCACACCTGTGTCGCCGCCGGCACCGGCTACACCGGCGAGGACGGTGTGGAGATCTCCGCGCCGCTCGCCGCCGCCGAGGAGCTCTGGGACGCGGTGATCGCGGCCGGGTTCACACCCGCCGGTCTGGCAGCGCGCGACACGCTGCGCCTCGAGGCCGGTCTGCCGTTGCACGGCCACGAACTCGGCCCGGGCATCACGCCACTGCAGGCCGGACTCGGCTGGGTCATCGGCTGGGACAAGGGCCCGTTCCGGGGTCGGGAAGCGCTCGAGGCCGAACGGGACGCCGGTCCGGCTCGGCACCTGGTCGGGTTCCGGGTCGAAGGACGCCGCCCGCCGAGAGCCGGTCAGCGGGTCCTGGTGGGCGACGACCCGGTCGGCGAGGTCACCTCCGGGAACTTCTCCCCGTCGCTGGAGACCGGCATCGGTTTCGCCTTCGTTCCCCCGACGGTCGGTGTCGGCGAATCGATCGCCATCGAAACGAACCGGGACCCCATGCACGGCGTGGTCGTCACGGTCCCGTTCGTCGAGCTGCCATCGTCCTGAGACGACCCGCTGCCTTGCCGGCGGGGCCGGGCGGGTATCGGTCCCAGCGCCGGATGTCGCGAGCCGCGGGCATCCATTCGGGACCGGCGGTCACGTCGATCCGTTCCACGAGGCGATCACCCACGAGTGCGACGAGGTCCACCGGGGCCCGGGTCCCGGCCTGCGGCGAACAGCACCCGTCCCGACGACGGCAACACGTCGACGACGTCCCACAGGCCGGGGCCGAGTTCCGCGAGCCCGTCACCGATCCCGGGCACGTACCGCCGGGTGACCGGGCGGATCAGCCGTCGGCGAGGTAGTGCTCCATCGGCGGACAGGAACAGACCAGGTTCCGGTCGCCGTGCACCTGGTCGATCCGTCGGACCGGTGGGAAGTACTTGTCGGTCACGACCCGTCCGCCGGGGTAGGCGCCCTCGACCCGCGGGTAGGGGTGGTCCCAGTCGCCGACGAGCATCGCCGCGGTGTGCGGGGCGTTCACCAACGGGTTGTCGTCGGTGGGCCATTCACCCGATGCGACCCGGTCGATCTCGGCCCGGATCGCCAGCATCGCGTCGCAGAACCGGTCCAGTTCGCCCAGATCCTCGGATTCGGTGGGTTCGACCATGAGGGTGCCCGCGACGGGGAAACTCATCGTGGGTGCGTGGAACCCGTGGTCGATGAGCCGTTTCGCGACGTCGTCGACGGTGACACCGGTGGCCTTGGTGATGCCGCGCAGGTCCAGGATGCACTCGTGGGCGACGCGGCCG
>CAZVFF010000085.1:0-8872 GCA_964626395.1 uncultured Iamiaceae bacterium
CCGGCCGTAGGTCACCTGGGACCCCTGCAGGTCGTAGTACCCGTCGGCTGCGATCGTCCAACGCTCCGAGCGTCCGTCGTCGCCACCGTGGTCGGAGAACGACCGTTCCCCGACGATCCGACCGGTGCCACCGTCCACGACGGTGACCCCGTCGGCGCCCTCGAAGGCCAGCCGGTGGTCGTTCAACACGACCGGAGCCGACGTGGTGCGTGCCGCGTCGATCGTCACGGTCCACTGCTCGGTCCCGGTGGCCACGTCACGGGCGGTGACCCGGTCGCCGCGGACGACCAGGACGACGCCGTCGGCGTCGTGCACCCGTTCGGCCCCCGGTGCCTCGGCACGCCAGCGGAGCACCGAGCCCTCGGGGGGAAGCGCCACGACCGTGTCGTCGACGAGTTCGAACACCCCCGAAGGACCACACGCCCGTGGGCGGCGACCTTCGAACACACCGACCGGTGCGCCGTTCACCGCGTCGAGCAGTTTCCAGGTGCCGTCGGCGTCGGCGACCGCGACGGACATCCCGCACACCTCCGCGGCCCGGCCGGGCGCCGCCCACCGCACCCGTCCATCGGCCGGGTCGACGATCTCGACCCCACCACCCCCGCCGGTGCGATCCAGGGCGAAGTACGCGGCGGTGACCGGACCGAGCCGTGCCGGGGACCTGCCCCACAGGCGCTCACCGGTGGCCGGGTCGAACACCTCGACCAGTTCCCCCGCGTCACCTTCGGCGACGAGCACCAGCACATCCCCGATGACGACGGGGTGGCCGACGTCGACGGGTGCGTCCACGACCGTGCGCCACCGACGGGAACCGTCGACCCCGTCGTGGGCGGCGAGCACGGCCCGTCCGTCTTCACCGGTCAGCGTGTACACCCGGTGATCGTCCGCGGTGTAGCCGCACCCGATCCCGCACTCGATCTCCCAGCGGTGTTCGATCCACCGCTGTCGGGGACCGACCGCCAACCCGATCCCGACCCGGGTGCCGTCGTGGACCGTGATCGGTCCGTCGAGGATCTCCGCGATCGGATCGTCGGCCCCGGGGAGTGGTGCGTCCGGGTCGGTCGACGTCGCCCGATCGTCGTGCTCGAACCATCCCAGCAGCGACCGTGCACCGGTTCCGAAACCGAACATCGCGATCATCGCGACCAGGACGACGAGGTACACCGTCCGGGCGACGCGGCGAACGGTCACCGGCGGCGGTGACGGCAGGTCCGGTCGGTGAACGGGTTCATCGGCGGTCGGTCGGCCGGGCCGTCGGTTCGTGACCGGACCGTCGGGTCCGTCGGCGCCCGGACCGGTCACCGGGTCCGGCGGTGACGGGATGTCGGCGTCGGGTACGGGCCGCCACACCGACCCGGGTTCGGTGACATCGGCGAACGGGTCGGACCGGTCGGCGGACCGGTCGATGACGAATCCGCACGTGGGGCAGGTGCGCCGCCAACGCGAGGTCGGTTGACCACACGCCGTGCAGCGCCGTGGGGTGCGGCTCATCGCCGGTTCCGTCTGGACGAGCCGTTTCCCCGGATGCTCGGATCCGGGTGCCACGACACCGGTCGATGGTGTCCGCGAGGTCGGATGTCAGCCGCCGCGCACACTCGTCGTGTAGGCGTCGTACGCCTCGGCGCCGGTGGTGCGCAGGAACGTCGCGAACTCCTCGGGCAGGTTGGCCAGGAACCCCTCCCGGGCCGGGGCGGGCATGTCCTCCATGAGCATGCCCATCACGGTCGGACGGGTCTGTTCGGGCATCGCGGTCGACGCGTACCGGACGAACGCGCCCCATTCGGCCGGGGTGAGGTTCGTCGCGATGTGGTCGATCGTCTCGGCCTCCTCCAGCGCGGCGTGGGCGACCAGCGCCGTGGTGAACGCCGTGATCGCTTCTCCCAGGGTCGCCGTCGACGCGGCGTCGGGTGCGGTCCGCCACGGGTCGAGGGCTGCGGTGATGGCGTCGGCTGCGTCGTGGACGTCTCCGTGTTGGGACAGCATCGTGTCGACGATCCCGGCGGATCCGGGGGCTCGTTCGGGCAGCAACGCCCAGATGTACGTCTCCTCGGCGTCGTGGTGCACCTGTACCAGATCCAACAGCAACCGGGCGTGGTCCGCGAGCAGGCCCGCCCGGTCGGTGTCACCGTCGGCGACGCCCGCGACCAGGTCGGCGAGCAACGGGAACTCCCGCCGGACGATCTGGTGGGTACCCGCCATGCCGGGCAGGACCACCTGCGCGGTGAGGGTCGTCGTTCCGTTCGATTCGGCCATTGCAACAGCTCCGTTCCCGCTGCCGATCCACGACAGCGACGTGTGTTCATCGGCTCGTCGCCAAGCGTACCGACCCCGCACCCGTGCACGACGCCAGCCCGACCGGTTCGTGCCCGAACGACCACACCGGCCACGGCGGTAGCGTCGGGCGCCATGGGCACCAACGACGATTCCACCCGCCATCTGGTCGGCCGCGGGGTCGCCGACATCACCGGGGAGCCGGCCGGGTGCGGGATGCTCGGTTACGGCCGGGCCGACCAGCGCACCACCGGGATCCACCTGCGTCAACGCTCCCGGGCGTTCGTGTTCGTCGACACCGTCACCGACCGGCGGGTGGTGTTGTCGATCAACGAGGTCCCGTTGCTGATCGACACGTTGCACATCGGGGTGCTCGAACGGCTCGCCGACGAGTTCGGCGACCTGTACGACACCTCCAACGTGGTGATCACCGCGACGCACACCCACTGTGGACCGGGCGGGTACTCGCACCATCGGCTGTACAACTCGAACACCGGCGGGTTCCGTCCCGCCACCTACGAGGCGATCGTGGGCGGCATGGTCGACGCGATCCGCATGGCCCACCGCGACCTGGCGCCCGCCACGCTGACCCTCGGCTCCGCGGAGTTGCACGACGCCAGCGTCAACCGGTCCCCCGGTGCGTTCGCCCGCAACCCCGAGGCCGACCGTGCGCACTTCCCCGCGGCGATCGACCCGCAGACCACGACGTTGGGGATCCACCGCGGCGGCGAACTCGTGGGGGCGGTCAACTGGTTCGCCACGCACGGCACGTCGATGACCAACCGCAACACGTTGATCTCGTCGGACAACAAGGGGTACGCCGCCTGGGCCTGGGAACGGCTCGGCCACGACGTGGACCATCGCGCCGACCCGACGGTGCCGCCCGGTTTCGTCGGCGCGTTCGCGCAGACCAACACCGGCGACATGTCACCGAACCTGGACCGCGGCCCGGGCAGCGGGCCGACCGCGGACGAGTTCGCGAACACCCGGATCGTCGGTGCACGCCAGCTCGAAGCCGCCCGCGCCGGGATCGACTCGGCGGAGCCGTTGGACGGGCCGATCGCCTCGCTGGTCACCTGGGTCGACCTGGCGGACCAGACCGTCGGCGCTCCCTTCACCCCCGATGGTGCGACCCACCGGACCGGTCCTCCCGCGGCGGGTGCCGCTGCGTTGGCGGGCACCGAGGAGGGTCCGGCATTCCCCGGGTTCGCCCAGGGGGTGGAGAACAACCGGTTGATCGGCGGCATCTCCCGGGGCGTGGTGTACCGGTGGTCCGAACGGCTCGCCGAAGCGCACGCACCCAAGGCGATCGCGGTTCCACCGGCGGTCGCCCGTCGCCTGGTGGACCTGTCGCTGGTGCCGGTCCAGCTCGTGCAGCTGGGTGCCCTGTATCTGGTGACGATCCCGGGTGAGGTGACGATCGTGGCGGGTCTGCGGATCCGCCGCCGGGTGGCGGGGATCCTGGGTGTGGCGCTCGACCACGTGCTGATCGCCGGCTACTCGAACGGGTACATCCACTACGTGACCACCCCCGAGGAGTACGCCGCGCAACGCTACGAGGGCGGCTCGACGATGTTCGGTCGGTGGGAACAGCCCGCGTTGGAACAGATCGCGGCCGGGTTGGCCACCGCGTTGCGGGACGGCGACACGCCCGACGATGCGGAAGCGCATCGGCAGGTGACGTTCCCGAAAGCCGCGCGGGAACACGCGGTGGCCGATGTGGCACCCCCGGGAGCGCGGCTGGGTGACGTGCTCGTCGAACCGCGGGCCGCCTACCGGCCCGGTGACCGGGTCCGGGTCGTGTTCGCCGGGACCCACCCGAACAACGATCTACGCACCGGCGACACGTACCTGCTCGTCGAACAGCTCCGCGACGGCGCCGCCGTGGGTGCGACGAACGACGCCGACTGGGTGACGATCGCCGACGACGGCGACTGGTCGACGAGGTTCCGGTGGGCGTCGCCGTCGAAGGGCGTGTCCCGCATCACGGTGGACTGGGACGTGCCGGTCGACACGCCCGACGGGACGTTCCGGATCCGGTGGTTCGGCGACGCCCGGACCGACGCGGGCGGTCTGGAACCGGTCGAAGGTGTGACCGGACCGTTCCGGATCACGAACCGACCCTCCGGCGTGCCGACGTCCTGACCGCCCGGATCGTACCGGTCGGGGTCACGGCCCGGAATCACCCGCGAGGTCGGGACACGCTCACAGGGGCATCGACACGAACCCGGTCGACCAGGTGATCGTCCGGGAGACGCCCTGCGCGTCGACCAGCCCGGCGACGTGGAACGTCCAGGTCTGCCCGGCGGCCGGCGGCCGGCTCGGTTTCCAGGCGACCGCCGGTGAACACGCGTACCCCGTGTCTCGGACCAGTTCGACGGGAACCACCGACCCGCCGGCATCGGCGGTGATCGTGACGGTCGCCGCCGACACGTCCCAGAAGTGCGGCACCATGAGGTTCATGCGGTCCAGGTACGGGTCCGCCTGGCTGGCCGGGAACACCCCCCGGTTCGGCCAGGTGACCACACCGTCCCGGGTTTCGGACCCGTCGAAGGTCCCGGTGAACGGCATGATCTTCATCGCGTTCGCCGTGGGGACGTCACCGAAGCCGACCACCTCGGTGGCCGGGCACAGCAACCAACGCCGGTGTCCGACCGCCGCGTTGTGGTCCCCGGGGTCCTCGACGTAGCCGCGCATCACCGCCGGGCCGTTCGACTGTTCGACGGGTGCGCCGACGATCAATGCCAGGTTGGAATCCGCGGCGGTCTGGGCACCCACCGACGTCCAGCAGTTCCAGTCGGGTGGCGGGGTGTGGGAGACATCTCCGGTCGCGGCCATGATCAGCGCGGCCTGCTGGGCCTGCGCACTGAACGTGGGATCCTCGACCGCCGGGCCGACCCCGGCCAGGCGACGGAAGGCGTTGACGATGTCCAGTTCGGCCTGACGGTACTCGGCGCTGGTGGTTCCCGGATCGCATGCGGCGACGTTCCCCGTGAAGCCCATCGCGGGGATCGGGGCGTTCAGGATCGTCTGCCAGGCGGCCTGCACGGCGGCCGGGTCATCCGGGTCGAGGTCGCCGTCGGAGGAGACGTCGCTGGTCTGGCCGGCCGCGACCGTGACGGTTTCACACGCTCCGTCGAAGCCGAAGCAGACGGTGTGGGTTCCCGGTTCGATCGGCAGCCAGGCGCCCCAGTTGTCGCGTGCCACACCGTCGACGACGACGGGGACGTCCTGCGCGGGTCGGGTGGTGGCCCGGATGAACCCGAGTTCGGAGAACTCGCCGGTGACCGTGGTCGTCGACCCGACCGACACGTTCACCGTGGAGCAGCCCGGGGTGCGGTGGCCGGGCACGTCGGAGAAACAGACGGTGTGGGTTCCCGGGGCGACCTTCACCCAGTCCAGACCCCAGTCGTCGGCGGGCGCGCCGTCGATCGAGATCGTCGACGGGACCGGCGGATCGGTCGTGACCCGCAGCAGCCCCTTGCCGGTTTCGCCCGGTGCGTCCGGCGACGCCACGAACGGCAACGGGGCGATGTCCAGGTTGAACGAGGAGTCGAACAGTTCGCCGGGGATGACCGTGCACGGGGGTGGCAGGTGGGCTTCGACGGCGCCGGCGCAGACCTCGATGGACCGTCCGGCGGCGGTCCAGGTGTCGACCCCCCAGTCGTCGCGGGGTACGAACGAGCCGCCGGGGTGCTCCCGGGTGGTGATCGTGGACGCGACCGCCGGCGAGGTCGTCAGACGCAGCCGCGCGAGGGGTTCGAATTCGAGGATCGCGGTGCCGGTCCCGTCGGCGGGGACGTGCACGGTCTCGCAGTCGGGGGTTGCGAACCCGACGACGTCGGTCGCGCACACCAGGTGGGCGCCGGCCTCGATCTCGAGCCAGTCGAGCCCCCAGGTGTCCCGTTCGATGCCGTCGACCACGATGGTCGTGCCGACCGCCGGGCTGGTCGTGACCCGCAGCGACCCGGTCGCGACCGCGCCGGCGGCACCCGACGTACCGACCGGGGACACGGCGAGAGTGGCCGCCAACACAATTGCGGTGACCGCCGCGGTCGCGAAACTCCGGAGGCGCCCGTCCTGCCCCGTGGGAGCAACATCCCTGGTCGATACCCGCCATCGGTCCGCCACGACCCCTCGCCTTCGTCGTCCGTCGCCTGTGGCCGGCAGCGTACCGGACCCGGACGGACGGTGCCCGGGAACCGATCTCCCGGTCCGGGGTGGGACCGGGGAGCGTTCAGAAGTCGAGCAGGGCGAGCGATTCGGCTGCGGTCGGTCGGGGTGCGGCGTCGTCGAACCACTGGCGCCAACGGTTCTCGAGTGCGGTGGTGTCGCGCTGCAACGGGTGGAAGTCCTCGCGGTAGTAATCGGCGAGCCGGCCACGGAGTTTCTTTCCCATCAGCGGGTTCCGACGCTGACGCCACAGGCTCTTGACCAGGCCGAACCTGCGCCAGGAACGCCGGTCGGTCACGACACCGATCGTGGCGTGCCAGCCGGTGATGAACACCAGCGCCCACCCGGCGAGTTTCATGGCCCGGCGGCGCATGTCCTCGTCGCCCCCGGCGAGTTTGAACACGTCGAACGCGACGGCGCGGTGTTCGGATTCCTCGATCGCGTGCCACGCCCACAGACGGAACAGGTCCTCATCGGCGAAGAAGTCCTGCAGGTCGGCTTCGGTGAGGAGCAACTCGGCCATCGACGCGGTGTAGTGCTCGAGCGCGGCGGTGAGCGCCAGCTCGAACATCGGGTCGGGGCCGGCGTCGCCCCGCTCGGCCTTGCGTTCCTCCAGTTCCTGCAGCATCTTGCGGAACGGTCCGACCCTGGTGAGCACCCGGAGCACGGCGTGCATGCCGGGCGACAGGCCCTCCTCGTCGAACTGCATGAAGTGTTCGACGATCTTGGACCGGTAGCCCAGTTCCGCGAAGCGGGCGTTCAGGTCGCGGTGTTGGCGCCCGTGGATGACCTCCTGGCCGATGAACGCGTTGACCTGACGCTTCAGGTCCGGGTCGGTGACCAGGTGCCGGTAGTGCTTGACCGATTCGATGAACATCTCCTCACCGTCGGGGAACAGCCCCGACAGGACCGACAGCACGTGCGCGGAGATGACGTCGCCGTCGGTGGTGAAGTCCTTGTCCAGTCCGGCGAGCATGTCGGCGAAGTCGACGCGTCGGACGATGATCGTACGGTCGGGTTCGAGGGTCTGGTGCTCCGGGGGTGCGGTTGCGAGCGACATGATCCCGATGTTACCGCCGGTAACAACGTCGGTGCAGTCGGAACGGGGTCGGTGTGGCGGGGTTCACACGGTCCTGTCGGCCGCGGGCGTCGGGGTCACGACCATCCGGGCCCGAATTGGGTACCGTTCTTTGCACCGTCGATGCCACGGTCGCCCCGCGACGGTGCAAAGAACCGTCGCGGCCGCGTTGGTCTCCGCCCGGGACCGGGAGTGGGTCACGCGGTTCGACGCCGGCGTCCGAGTCCGAGGACCGCCGCACCGAGAGCGATCAGCACGACCGCGCCACCGCCGAGGAGGCCGGCCCGGGTTCCGGTGGCCGGTAGCCCCGTCCCGTCGGTCGAGTGGGGTGCCCACGGTCGGGCCGATGTCTTCGGGCCGACTCCGGGTCGGTCCTGGGCGGGTGGTGCCGATTCGGCCCCGTCGTGGTCGACGTCACCGTCGGGGTCGGGGTCGTCGGGCAGGTCGGCCGCTTCGATGGCGATCGCCGCGGCGACCGTCACGCCCGACTCGGCGCCGGTCGCGGTCAACGTGTGCGCGCCCGGTCGGTCGGGTGTGACGAGCTCCGCGACCGCGGTGCCGAGCAGGTCGGCGACGGCGGTGCCCAGCACCTCGGGGTCCGAGTGCAGGGTGAAGGTCACGGTCTCACCCGGCTCGAAACCGGTCGCCGTGGCGGTGAACCGGTCGCCTGGCCGGGCGGTTCCGGGCACCCCGGTGAGGCTCACCGGGGCCGTTTCGACCTCGACCTCGGCCGATGCGATCGCCCCGGTGTGGTGCACGTCACCGGCGTAGGTCACGGTCAGTTCCCAGGTGCCCGATGCGGGCAGCACGACGTCGATCGTGACGGTGCCGTCGGCATCCAGTTCGCCGGTCGCCGGCGGGGTGTCGGGTTCGGTTCCCGGGCGGGTCGCTGTGATCGCGACCTGCCCGGTGGGTGCCGTCCCGGCGGACGGCCCGGCGACGGTCACGGTGACCGCGGTCGGCACACCGACGGTGGCCGGTGTGCCGGCGTCCACGGCCACCGACGGCGTGGCCGCTGCGACGGTGATCACCCGTGTGGTCGGTTCGGCAGGGTTCCAGTTGGCGTTCCCGGCCTGGTCGGCCCGGACCACACAGTCGCCGACCCCGTCGAAGTGGAGCACACCGTCGGTCAGCACGCAGACCCCGGCGGATGCGGGATCGACCGAGACCGTCACCGGGAGTCCCGAGGTGGCGGTCGCTTCGGGGACGTGGGTGCCTCCGAAGACGGCCTCGTCGGGCACGGTCGATCCGAACGTGATCGATTGGTCGGCCTTGGCGATGACCAGCGTCGCGGTCGCCGAGCCGGTGTGGTCGGCGTCCAGGACCGCCACGTGGACCTCGTAGCTGCCC
>CAZVFF010000086.1:0-8842 GCA_964626395.1 uncultured Iamiaceae bacterium
GGCCGGACGCGCTGAGCGCCATCCGGGTCGGGGTCGATGCGGATCGTCCGATCGGCCCGTCGACCAGGCCCCGGCCGGGTTCGGGGTGGCCCGCGACGAGCGCCCGGTACTCCCTGGTCACCTCGTGGGCCGCCAACGCCGCGGTCAGGACGTCGTACGCGTGGCCGGTCCGGGCGACCATCAGGACGCCGGACGTCCCGCGGTCCAGCCGATGGACGATCCCGGGCCGACCCGGTTGGCCGACGTCCGCGATCTCCGGGAAACGATCGAGCAGCCCGTTCACCAACGTGCCGTCGGGGTGGCCGGGACCGGGGTGCACCACCAGGCCGGCCGGTTTGTCGACCACGATCAGATCATCATCGACGTGCAGCAGACCGAATGCGACCCCGGGTTCGGGTCGCGGTTCGTCGTCGACCGCGTCGGGCGGATCGATCGAAACCGTCTCGCCGGTCACCATTCGACGCGCCCGGGTGTGCACGGGCTCGCCGTCGACCCGGACCCGTCCCTCCGACAGCCAGCGTGCTGCCACCGACCGGCTGCACCCGGCGACCATCGACACGACCCGGTCGATACGTTGCCCGGCCAGCGCGTCCGGGATCTGCTCGGACAGCATCAGACGGCTTCGGGCGGGGTCACCGGTTCGGGTTCGTCGTCCTCATCGTCGTGGGGCGCGAAGAAGGCCGCGAACCCGAGCACGATCGCGCCCACCGTGATGGCCATGTCGGCGATGTTGAACACCGGCCACCAGCCGAAGTCGATCCAGTCGACCACCGCACCCTGCAGGAGTCCCTCACCCTGCGTGCGGAACGCCCGGTCGGCCAGGTTCCCGAGCGCGCCCCCCACGACCAGTGCACTGCCCACGACCGCGGGCCAGCCGGTCACGAAGCGCAGGGTACGCACGACGACGATCACGACGACGACCGCCAACAGGGCGATCACCGGACCGGCACCGCGACCGGAGAACAGACTGAACGCCGTTCCGGTGTTGTACGCGACGACGAACTGCAGGGTCCAGACGATGTGCCGGGGGCGGTACATGAAGGTGTCCAGCGCCCACGTCTTGGTGAGCTGGTCGAGGATCACCACCACGGCGGCGATGCCGATCCCGATCAGATCGGCTCGACGACGGGCGTCCTTGCGGTCCTCGACCGTCAACGGCGTGTCAGCCCCCCGGCCTTGAATTCCACGCGTTCACGCGCCCAGGGGATCGCCTCGAGGCGAACCTCGGGGATCGGCTCACCGGAGACCTCGCAGATCCCGTAGGTGTCCAGTTCGAACTTGGCCAGTGCATGATCGATCTCCTCGATCTTGCTGTCGGCCTGCGACGACATCATCAGATCCTGTTCCCGTGCGACGTTCAGCGTGTCGCCCTCGCCCGACTCCTCGTCGAACTGGACGTCGCCGGACTGGAAGTCCTCGACCAGGGATTCGGCCTCGTCACGGAGCGACCGGGATTGACGCACGGATTTCGCGCGTTCGTCGACCAACGAGGCGCGCTGGGTCTCGAGGAAACGCGCGGAGAACACCTCGCTGCTCTTGATGGTGGTGGGGGATGTCGTCACCGTCTGTTTGCTCCGTACATTGTTCGTCGTTGCGGTTTTCCTCGCCGGGGACTTCTTCGCCGAGCGCTTCTCCGCCGGAGCCTTCTTGGCCGCGGTCTTCTTCGCCGGAGCCTTCTTGGCCGCGACCTTCTTCGCGCCCGCCTTCTTCGGGCCCGTCTTCTTCGCCGCGGTCTTCTTCGCCGGAGCCTTCTTGGCCGCGGTCTTCTTCGCGCCCGTCTTCTTGGCTGCGGTCTTCTTCGCTGCGGTCTTCTTGGCCGCGGTCTTCTTCGCCGGAGCCTTCTTCCCGGAAGCCTTCTTGGCTGCGGTCTTCTTCGCCGTCGACTTCTTCGCTGATTCCTTCTTGGCGGCCATCGGTCGCTCGATCTCCGGACTCGGGGGGCAAAAGGTGACGCATGGTAGGCCACCGGCTCTTCTCGCGGCAACCACACCGAATCGGACCGAAGATGCGACCGGGCTCTAATCTCGATGCGATGCCTTTCGAACCCGTGGATCCCCGCCTCGATCTCGTCGAGGTCGAAAAGCGTGTCCGGGACCGCTGGGACCGGCTCGACATCGTGGCACGCAGCGCGGAGCTCCGCGCGAACGGCGAACCATGGGTCTTCTACGAGGGTCCCCCCACCGCGAACGGTCGCCCCGGACTGCACCACGTCTGGGCCCGGGTCTTCAAGGACGTCTACCCGCGTTTTCAGACGATGCGTGGGCGGGCCGTGCCGCGCAAAGGCGGCTGGGACTGCCACGGACTCCCGGTCGAACTCGAGGTCGAGAAGGCCCTCGGCCTGCACTCCAAGCGCGAGATCGAGGACTACGGCATCGCGGCGTTCAACGAGAGGTGCCGCGCATCGGTCGAACGGTACGTGGGGGCATGGAAGGAACTCACGATGCGGTCCGGTGTGTGGATCGACACCGACGACGCGTACTGGACGCTGGACAACACCTACATCGAATCGGTCTGGTGGTTGCTCAGACGGCTCTGGGACCGCGGTCTGCTCTACGAGGGCCACCGGGTGGTCCCCTACTGCGGCCGGTGCGGCACCGCGTTGTCCTCCCACGAGGTCGCCCAGGGTTACCGCGACGTCGAGGACCCCTCGGTGTACGTCCGCTTCCCGCTGGTCGGCTCCGACGCACCGTTCGACGACGCGGACCTGGTGGTCTGGACCACCACCCCCTGGACGCTGCTGTCGAACACGGCCGCAGCGGTCGGTGACGACATCACCTACGTACGCATCGCCGCCGGCGACGGCGACGCTCCGGGTGGTCGCGATCTGATCCTGGCCGCCGACGCCCGGGAACGTCTTTTCCCCCTGAGCACCATCGTCGCCGAGTTCCCCGGACGCGACCTGGTCGGCCTCGCCTACGACCGCCCCTTCGACGACATCGACCCGCCGACGGACCGTACCGGATGGCGGGTCGTCGCCGCCGACTTCGTCAGCACCGAGGACGGTTCGGGGATCGTGCACCTGGCGCCCGCGTTCGGCGCCGACGACGCCCGGATCGCGAACGAGCAGCAACTCCCGGTCCTGAACCCGGTGGACGCCAAGGCCACCTTCACCGACGAGGTGGCCCGCTTCACCGGTCGGTTCGTCAAGGACACCGACCGGGACATCATCGACGACCTGACCGCGCGCGGTCTGCTCATCGACGAAGTGGCCTACACCCACAGCTACCCGCACTGTTGGCGCTGCGACACACCGCTGATCTACTGGGCGTCCACGTCGTGGTTCGCCCGGACCTCCCGACTGCGTGACGACCTCGTCGCCCAGAACGAGACGGTCACCTGGTATCCCGAGCACATCAAACACGGTCGTTTCGGACGTTGGCTGGAAGGCAACGTCGACTGGGCACTGTCGCGGGACCGTTACTGGGGCACACCACTTCCGATCTGGCGGTGCACCGCCGGTCACGACACCTGCATCGGTTCGGTCGCCGAGCTCGCCGAGTTGGCCGGGTCGGACCTGGACGACCTCGATCTGCACCGCCCCGCCGTCGACGAGATCACCTTCGGGTGCCCGACGACCGGGTGCACCGGGACCGCGACGCGGATCGAGCCGGTGCTCGACGCCTGGTTCGATTCGGGGTCGATGCCCACCGCGCAGCACCACTTCCCCTTTGCGGGCGCCACCGACGTGCCCGACGCGTTCCCCGCCGACTTCATCTGCGAGGCGATCGACCAGACCCGCGGTTGGTTCTACTCGCTGCTGGCCGTCAACACGATGACCCTCGACTCGGCGCCGTACCGCAACGTGGTGTGCCTGGGTCACATCGTCGACGCCGACGGCCAGAAGATGTCCAAGTCGCGGGGTAACACGATCGACCCGCACGACATCTTCGACACCCAGGGTGCCGACGCGCTGCGCTGGTACTTCTTCTCGGCCGGGCAACCGTGGGCACCGCGTCGGGTCTCCACCGACGGGATCGCCGAATCCACCCGGCGGACGTTGGTGACCCTGTGGAACTGCGTCTCGTTCTTCACGACGTACGCGCACCTGGACGGCTGGGAGCCCGTCGGACCCCCGGGTGGAGCCCCCGAGGCGACCCACGTGTCGGATCGTTGGATCCTGTCCGAACTCGACGCCACCATCGCCGAGGTCACCGCCCGACTGGAGGACTTCGACGCGCTCGGCGGCACCGACGCGCTCGCCCGTTTCGTGGACGACCTGTCGAACTGGTACCTGCGCCGGTCACGCGCCCGTTTCTGGAACGACTCGGACGCGACGGCGTACGCCACGCTGCACCACTGCATCGTCACCACGGCCCTGCTGCTCGCCCCGTTCTGCCCGCATCTGGCCGACGAGATCTGGATCCGCTGCGCAATCGGGATCGGAGACGTCCCCGACTCGGTCCACCTTGCGGACTGGCCCGCACCGTCGGGCGATCACGACCCGGAGATCTCCGCGCAGATGGCCGCGGCCCGCCGCCTGGTCGTGCTCGGCCGTGCCGCACGCGGTGAGGCTTCGGTGAAGGTCCGCCAACCGCTGCGTCGAGCCCTGCTGTTGCACCCGGGCGTCGAACTGGACCCCGCGGTGCAGGACGAGATCGCGAGCGAACTGAACGTGCACACGCTGGAACAGGTCGACACCGTCTCCGGGTTGTTGTCGTGGTCGGTGGTGCCGAACTTCGCGAAGCTCGGTCCCCGGTTCGGCAAACGGGTGAACGAGATCGCCGGCGTGCTCCGTACAGCCGATGGCGACGCCGTGCACGACGAGCTGGAGCGGACCGGTTCGATCACGGTCGCCGGTGAGACGATCTCGGCCGACGAGGTCGAGCTGCGGGCCACCCGACACGAGTCGTTCGCGTTGTCCGAGGAGGGTGGCTGGGCCGTCGCGTTGGACCTGGAACTCGACGACGCCCTCCGCCGCGAAGGTCTCGCACGGGAGTTGACCCGCGCGTTGAACGAGGAACGCAAGCGCCTCGGTCTGGCGATCTCCGACCGGGTCAGGATCACCCTGGCGACGGCCGACGCGTTCATCGCCGGAGCCATCGCCGAACACCACGACACGATCGCCGCCGAGACGCTCGCCACCGAGTTGACCGTCGGCGACGCTGCGACCGACGGTGCCGTGGTCACGATCGACGAGGCGCCCGTGACCATCGGGATCACCCCGGTCGGGGCCTGAATCAGCCCTTCGCGTCGGGACCGAGCGGCTCGTCGTCGCTCATCGCCCGCCGCAACTCGGCGAGGAACGCCTCGTCGCTCTCCTCTTCGAAGCGGGCCGCCGCGACCGGCTGGGTGTGGGGGCCCTGGTCGCCACGGTCATCGCCGCCGCTGCGCCAGTCGCGTTGGACGTCCCCGGCGTCGAACAGGCGGTCCAGGTGTTCGGATCCGGCCTGATCGTCGTCGTCGGCGGTATCGGTCACGTCCGCATCCGACGGGGCCGTCTCCGCGGGTACCGGATCCGCGCCGGTCGGTACGTCGGTCGGTGCGGCGGCCTCCTCCTCGTCGGCGAGGCCGCCCTCGCCGGAAGCAGCGTCCGGCTCCGACACCACCGGCGTCACCTCCGGGGCCGGTTCCGACTCCGACGGGGTCGGCGGGTTGTCGGGTACGTCGGCGGAGTCGTCCGGGGACGGGGACTCCGTCGCATCGGCCTCGGCCTCCGCCTCCGGACCGCCCGACGATGCATCCGGACCGGCCGCCAACTCACGCGGCAGGGTCACGGGGCTCAGTTCGGGGGCGGCCGCGGGACGGAAACGCTCGGGTTCGTCCACCAGGCGTCGCAACACCTGGATGGTCTCGCGCACCCGCGCCCGTTCGGTGCCCAGGTACCGCTCGAGCACCTCGGTGTCCGATCGCATCGTCTCCCGGGTGCCCTCCAGCTCCCGGATCTCGGCGATCAGCCGCCCCCTGGCCTCCTCACGGGCCTGCTCGGCCTCGGTGGCGACCTCGGTACGGATCCGGTCGGCATCACGCTTGGCGTCGGCGACGATGCCACCGGCCTGCTCGCGAGCCTCCCGGATCGCCATGTCGGCGGTGCGCTGCGCGAGCACGAGGGTCCGCCGCAGCTCGTCGTTCAGGTCGTCATCAGCGACGACCGTCTCCGCCGGCATGGCGGGGGACGGCGTCTGCGTGGCATCCGACTCCGCTTCCCCGCTCGTCTCGTCGGCCGGGCCGCCCGCGCTCGGCGGCTCGTCCTCGGTCGTCGGCGCTGCGCCACCATCGGCCCCGGACAGTCGTGCTTCGGCCTTCTTGGCACGGTCGACGGCCTTGGTGAGCTGGGACTGGAGTTGCCCGACGGCCACCGCGACCCGCTCGAGGAAGTCGTCCACCTCGTGGCGGTCGTAACCCCGGACGGCGATCCGGAAGTCGATCTCGTCGGTCAGCAGCTGAGGGGTGAGTTCCATGACGGCAGATCCTACTGCCCGTCACCGCGCGACTCAGCCCAGGACCAGCCCCCGCAGGAAGAGCACCGCGAGCAGCACGATCAGCGGGGAGACGTCGATCACGCCCATCGACGGCATCGACCGACGCAACGGCATCACCAGTGGATCGGTGATCCGCAACAGGAACCGTTGGATCTGCGCCGGGGTGCGCGACGGGTTCAGCGGGAACCAGCTGAGGACCATCATCGCGATCAGACACAGCGCGTACAACCCCAGGATCGCGCCGACCAGCTGGTTGATCGGACCGGGGTTCGACGCCCCGAGCAGCAGGATCAACGGTCCTGGAATCCGCGCTCCTGCATGCGTCGACGCTCCTCGGCGGAAACCTCGACGTTCGACGGGGAGAGCAGATAGACCGAATTCGCGACCTTCTCCATCTGTCCACCCACGCCGTAGCAGAGCCCACTGGTGAAGTCGATCAGGCGCCGGGCCAGGTCACGATCGGCGTTCTGCAGGTTCATGATGACCGGCTGGTTCTGTTTGAACTTGTCGGCCAGTTCCTGCGCGTCGTCGAAGGACACCGGCGACAGGGCGTGGGGTTTCGCGTTCGCGGCGATCGGCACAGGTCGCACCACCTTGGACCGGGGACGGTCCTGCTCGACGGGTTCGGGTTCGGGGGCCTCCGGGGTCCGGATCGGACGGACCGCACCGATGGCGGAGGGTTCCTCGACGGGTTCGACACGTTGGCGCCCCCGCGCGGGGAGCCGCTGGGCCTCGCTCCGGTGACCACCCGCGGGTTCGGCGGGTCGGCGTGCCGGCGCGGGTTCACGGACGGGTCGATCGTCCACGTCATCGAGGTCGTAGTCGTCGTACTCGTCCTCGGGGGCGAGCCCCAGGTGGTACATCGTCTTGCGCCAGAGTGTCGCCATCGGTCCTCCTGGAGTCGAATCTACCCGTCGGCCGCTCGCGAACGCGAGCCGATCGCCGGATCGGCCGGCTCCGGGTCCAGCCAGACGAACGCCGCCTGGCGTCCGGTCTCGGCTCTCGCCCGGTGAGAGTAGTGAACGGGACTGCACGCCGTGCACACCCCGGCGTCGACCGGTCGGTCGACACCGACCGACCGGAGCGAAGCGGCAACGGCGGCGGTCACGTCGAAGGCCGGGGTCCCCCACGCGGTGGTCGAACGCACCCCGTCACCCAGTGTCGCTGCGGCCACATCGAGGTCGGCGGGTCCGAATTCGTAGCAACGCCCACGGATGCACGGCCCCAACCAGGCGGTGATCGGCCCGGCACCACGGGCGCGCATCGCCCGGACCGTGGCGGGCAGCACGCCGGCCACCAGGCCGCGCCATCCGGCGTGCACGGCGCCGACGGCACCCGCCGAGGTGAGGATCACCGGGGCGCAATCGGCGGTGATCACGGCCAGGGCCACATCGGCGGTCGTGGTGATCGCAGCGTCCGCGGTGGCGCCGACACCGTCACCGGGGCGAGTCACCTCGACCACGTCGGCGCCGTGGACCTGGGTGAGCCACGTGACCGGTCGCCCGTCGGTAACCGTGGCACGACGTTCGGCGAGCAGGTGCCCGGGTTCGCCGAGCGCGAAGGAACCGTCGGTGTTGTCGGTGAATCGGACGACCGGTCGCACGGATCCGGGGGTCGGCTACTTCAGGAACGACGGGACGTCGAAGTCGTCGCCGTCACCGCCGTCGTCGGATCCGGTCGCGAACGTGTCGGACGGGAACAGGTCCTCCGAGGACGGGTCGGGCCGGACCGACTCGGACACCGCGGCGGGTGGCTCCTCGTCGTCCCAACGGTCGAACCCGGCTGCGATGACCGTGATCCGCACCTCGTCACCGAGTTCGTCGTCGATGATCGCCCCGAAGATGATGTTCGCGTCCGGGTGGGCCACCCCGTGGATGACCTCGGCGGCCTCGTTGACCTCGAACAGGCCCAGGTCGGACCCGCCCGAGATGCTCAGCAGGATGCCCCGGGCACCTTCGATGGAGGCCTCCAGCAACGGTGAGGAGATCGCGGTGCGTGCGGCGTTGAGCGCCCGGCCCTCGCCGGTGGCGTGTCCGATCCCCATGAGGGCGGACCCGGCGTTGGACATGATCATCTTCACGTCCGCGAAGTCGGTGTTGATCAGGCCCGGGGTCGTGATCAGGTCGGTGATCCCCTGCACCCCCTGCAACAGCACCTCGTCGGCCATCTTGAAGGCGTTCTGCATCGAGGTCTTGTCATCCGCGATCGACAGCAACCGGTCGTTGGGGATGACGATCTGGGTGTCGACCTTCTCCTTGAGTTTCTGGATGCCGGCATCGGCCTGCACGGCCCGACGGCGCCCCTCGAAGGTGAACGGGCGGGTCACCACGCCCACGGTCAACGCGCCCATGTTCTTGGCGATCTCGGCGATGACCGGTGCCCCACCGGTGCCGGTACCCCCGCCCTTGCCGGCGGTGATGAAG
>CAZVFF010000087.1:0-8820 GCA_964626395.1 uncultured Iamiaceae bacterium
CCGAAGGTCGCAGGTTCAAATCCTGCCCCCGCTACCACTCACGAAAGGCCCGGAACCGACCAGGTTCCGGGCCTGTCGTCATTTTCACGTGCAGCGCCGCGCCCGGGTCCACCGACACACCGGGCAATGCGGGTGACCCGAGTCCGTCGGCCGGCCACGCCTCGGGGTGGGTGTTCATCCGCGTACGAAAGCCTCAGGCGACGAGGTCCCCGACGTCGTCGACGGTCTCCCGGTCTTCGAAGCGGTGGCTCACCCGGTCGATCGTCACCACGACGGCCAGACCCACCAGGGCCAGGAGCACCGGGACGAGTACGCCCCCTCCGGAACCCGGCGCGGCGAGTTCGGTGGTTTCCACCCCGCCGGGCCAGGGCCACAGCACCCGGATCGACCCGACCATCAAGCCGATGAGCACCGACATGACCACGTCGTAGTGGTGCTCCAGCGCCCAGTGCAGCAGTTGGGAGAACACGGCGAGGCCCACCACCGCACCCAGGCCGAACACCGCCAGCGACACCAGGTCCCGGTCGGTCACCGCGCTGAGCAGTGCGCCGTACATTCCCATGATCACCAGCAGGAACGATCCGCTGATGCCGGGCAGGATCATGGCGCAGATGGCGATGGCACCGGAACCGAAGAAGATCCACAGTGCCGGGCTGTCGAGTTGCTGGACGGCGTCCTCGGTCGTCCCCCCGGTGAGTCCGAGTACCAGGAAGAACACCACTGCCGCCCCGACGAGGATCGCGGCGTTCCGCGCCGTGCGGTGGTTCAACAGCCCCCAGGCGATCACCGCCGATCCGGCCACCAGCCCGAAGAACAGTCCCGCCATCTCGACGGGATGGTCCTCCAGGGCCGTCTCGAGCACATGGGACAGCGCAGCCACAGCGACGAGGATGCCCGCCAGGAGCGATAGCAGGAACGCCCAGTCGATCCCCTCGAGTCGGCCGATCGCGCCGCGGCCGTCGCCCTTCAACAGCGCGAAGATCGCCTTGGAACCATCGCGGATCGACGCGACGAGGTGGCGGTAGATACCGAGCACCAGGGCGATGGTGCCGCCGGACACGCCGGGGACGATGTCGGCGGCGCCCATCGAGAAGCCGCGCAGGACGTTGAGTGGGATCTTTCGCACGAAGAGGAGACCCTAGCTGCGCAGGGCCGGTCGCCCGATGGTCCGCGAGTCGCCGGTGGTGGGCCACCCGGTCCGGCTCCGCGTGTTTCGATTTCCTGCTCGTGGCCGGGCTGTGCCCGGGGTGGCGGTCACCCGCGGTCGGGAAGGTCGTACTCGGCGATCACGTACGGGTGGGTCGGATCGAACCTGGTGAGCGGTTCGGGGTCCGCGACGCGACCCACGGGCCGGACGTCCCGGCCGACGCGTCCGAGCCTGGCGTCACCCAGATCGTCACGGAACCGTTCGGCGAGTGCCTCCAGGTCGCTGACGATGTCGGGGTGGGTTGCCGCGACGTCGGTGGTCTCGGAACGGTCGACGGTCAGGTCGTAGAGCTCCCGGACGCCCCGGCCGTCGCGGGCCACGTGGAGCTTCCAGCCTCCACGCCGTACCGCGTTCAGGTCGTTCATGAAGTAGTAGGCGAACGTGTCACGGGGCGACGGTGCGTCGGGATCGAACAGGATCGTGGAGATGTCGACCCCGTCGATGGTGCGGTCGGTCGGCACCGTGGCGCCGGCGATCCCGGCCAGGGTCGGGAACACGTCCAGTGAAGTGGCGTGTTCGGTGGTGCGGCGCCCGGCGGTGATACGGCCGGGCCAGGAGATGATCGCAGGCACGCGCTGGCCACCTTCCCAGGTGCTGCCCTTCGCTCCGCGCAGTGGCAGGTTGGAACCGGTCCCGGCGTCGGGGTCGGCGGGCGCCAGGTGCGGGGTGGACCGGTCGAGGGCCCCGTTGTCGCTGGTGAAGATCACGATCGTGTCGTCGGTGAGGCCGAGCGTGTCGAGTTCTCGTCGGATGATGTCGGTGGCGTCGTCGATCGCGGCGACGGCGGCACCGTACCGACCGTTGGTCGACGAGTCCGCGAAACGGCTCTCGGTGTAGATCGGGAGGTGGACGTACAGGTGGGCGAGGTAGACGAAGAACGGTTCGTCACGGTGGGCGCGCAGGAACCGGACGACCTCGTCGACGTAGCGTCCGGTGAGGCCCGCCTGGTCGGGTTGTTGTTCGATCACCTCGGTGCCGTCCAGTAGCGGCAACGGCGGATAGCCGGGCTGATCACCGTCGTCGGTGGTCCGGGTGCCGGTCTGGCGGCCCATGTCGTTGCTGTAGGGCAGCCCGAGGTACCGCTCGAACCCGTGGTTGGTGGGGAGGAACTGCGGTTGGTCGCCGCAGTGCCACTTGCCGACCATGAGGGTTCGGTAGCCGACGTCGGCCAGGACCCGGGCGATGCTGATCTCCTCGGGTGGCAGGCCGACGGCCTGGCCGGGGAACAACACGGCGAGACCGTCGAAGGAACCGAAACCGATGCGCGGCGGGTAGCAGCCGGTGAGCAACGCGGCCCTCGACGGCGAACAGACCGGGGATGCCATCGTGAAGTCCTCGAACAGCAGGCCGTCGGCGGCGAGGCGGTCGATCGCCGGCGATGCGTTCGCGGTCGAGCCGTAGCAGCCGAGGTCGCCGTAACCGAGGTCGTCGCAGTTGATCAGCACGATGTTGGGCCGTCGGGTCCCGTGGCTCTCCTCGTCCCGGTGGTCGTCCCGTTGCATGCCGTGCACCTCAGCCGGTGTAGGCGGGTCGGCCCGCGACCGGTGTCGCCGCGGGAGCGGTCCGCAGGTCCGGCGATCGGTGGGATGCGACCGTGCCGTCCGGGCCGGTGGTGGTCCGCGTCGACATGGGTGGTTCCGCGGGGTTCGAGCTCGTCGGCCCGGGTGTCGTCGCGGAGGTCGTCGGCCCGGGAGTTGTCGTGGAGGTCATTGTCGTAGAGGTCGTCGTCGTGGTCGTCGTCGTGGACGTCGTGGAGGTCGTGGAGGTCGTGGACGTCGTTGTCGTCGAGGTCGTCGTCGTGGGTGCTTCCGGTGCGGCGGCCGGCGTGTTCACGAACGGCACCCACGGCCGACACGGTTCGTTGCGCAGGCTCGGACACGCCGGCAGGGCCGTGGGGATGTCCACACCCGGAACGACGGGGAGCAGCAGACGGGACGGCATCCAGGGGGTGTGGGCGATCTCGACGTGTGCGGTTCCCCCGGCCGGTTCGGTCTCGTCGAACGCCCAGGTCGGTTGGGATCCGTTCGGCGCGGCGATCGTGACCCGGATCCGTGAACCGGCCCGGTAGGCGTGCCCCTGGTAGTACAGCGGGATCGTCACCTCGGCGTATTCGCCGGCGGGCATCGGTTCCGCGTCATCCGCGGTGAAGGTGGGGATCGGGTCGTCGGGGGTGCCGAGGCGTTTGAACAGGTTGTCGGTGTCGGTCGACAGTTTGCGTGCAGACGCGCGGATCCAACCGTTCTGCACGAACGATTCGATCCCGTCGGGCCGCACTTCGGAGATCGTGGCCTGCAGGTCCACGTCCGGGGTCGAGGATCGGACCCAGACCGTCACCGCGCCGGTACCCAGGACGGTCGTGTCGTCCTCCAACGGTCCGGTCAGGTACGAAACCGCACGGTCCGCGGGGTTGTCGGCCCAGTTCCATTCCCACTGGGACGCGACGCCCCACAGGCTGCCGCCACCGGTGCCGCCGGTGTAGTTGGTCCGCGGGGTCGCGGTGGGGTCCGCGGTGAACGAGTCGGCGGCGCTGTCGGCCGGGGGGTCGTCGGCCAGGCGCTCGTCGGTGTCCAGGTACCAGGTGCGGGCCCGGGTGCCCGGGGCGGGCAACGAGTCGAACCCGGCGGTGAATCCGGCGTAGGGGGCGCCGGGGATGGTCACACCGGTGGGGGAGGCCCCGGCCCCGTTGTCGAAACGCACCTGGACGGTGGGCAGTGCCCGGAATGCGGCGAGCGCGCCCTCATAAGTCGTCTCGGCCTGGATCGGATCGTCGGGCAACGTGATCGACACGTTGCCGGGGACCCCCATGGCTTCCCGGTACAGCAGCGGCGCCGCGGCACGGATCAGCGCGTTGTCCGCTCCGGGGACGCGTTCGGCGACGAACAGTTCCAGGAAGTCGAACAGTTCGTTCAGGGTCGCCGGGTCGAGTGCGTCGATGTGGGCACCATTGGTGAACGTGAACCATTTGTCGTCGGTGCCGGTGAAGTGACGGGCCAGTTCCGGGCAGTGTCCGCCGGTCTGTTCGTCCTCGAACTGGCATGCGAGGAACACCGGGGTTTCGATCCGGTGGACGAAGCTGACCGGGTCGAGCGGGTCGGCCACGGCGGGCACGTAGGTGGAGTTGTCACGGATCTTGGTGAGCAGATCGACGGCTTCGGGGTGCAGCGCCTGGTTCGCGGCGCACGTGGTGTCGCCTTCCTGGATCCGTTTCCACGCCCATTTCTGACCGGTGGTTTCGGTCGCCGGTCGAGCGTCGGCGACGCGGTCGGTGGCCCAGGACATCGCGAATCCGTTGTTGAGGATGCCGCCGGGGTACAGGGTGGTGGCCGTCGCGTCGATGACCGACAGCGGCGCGATCGCGGCGAGGTGGGGCGGGTTCAGCTGTGCGGCGAACAGTTGACTGATGCCCCCGTAGGAGAGCCCGAACATCCCGACCTGGTCGTTCGCGACCCAGGGTTGCGCGGCGATGGTCTCGATCACGTCGTAGGCGTCGAGGTTCTGCAACGGCTCGAAGAAGTCGTAGGCCCCGCCGGAACATCCGGTGCCGCGCATGTTGACGTCGACGACCGCGAAGCCCATCAGGTTGGCGATGAGTGCGAGTCCGCTGTCGGGTCCGCTCGGGTTCGCGTAGCCGTAGCCGGCGTATTCGATGAGCGTCGGGTACGGCCCGGGGCCACCGGCGATCGGGGGTCGCACGCTGATCGCCAGCTGTGTCCCGTCCCGGGTCGTGAGGTACTGGTAGCCGTCCGGGGCGATGGTCTGGTCGTGGATCCCGGGGTTCCACGGGGCGGCGGTCCGGTCGTGGACGGTGACGGCGGGCGACACGGCGCCGGTGTCGAGGTCCTCCAGGGTGTAGCCCGCAGCGGGCGGGACGTCGCGGAACAGGGTGCCGCCGAGCGGGTTGGCGGTGTTGACGGCCAGCGTCTCGCCGTCGGGGGTGACGAGGGCGATCCGGTCGCCCGGCACGAGGCCCGTCGCGGAGACCTGTTCGACGCTGCCGCGTGCGTCGATCGTTCCCGGGTCGGCGCCCGCGGACCCGGGGGTGAGCGGGACGACGGCGATCCCGAACAGGAGCGTCGCCGTGATGATCGATCGGAACCGGAGGGTGGGCACGACTGCAGACTCCCACACCGAGTCCCCGTCGTGTCCACACTCCGGTCGTCGACCGCGCCGGTCACCGGCTCGACCCTCGCCGGGAGGTGTCAGTCGAGGAGTGTGAGCCACGATGGCACGGCGAAACCTTCGGCGGTCCAACCGTCCGGGATGTCATGGAACGTACTCACCGTGAACGGCGACTCACCCTTCGCCGGGATGAAGTCGATGTAGGTGAACGTTCCGCCGACGGGTACGCCGTTGGCATCACGGAACACGATCGTCAACTCGACATCCTGGAGATCCTGGCCGACGGTCGACGTGACGACTCCGTTGACGTCGGCGCCCCCGTAGTCGACGGGGCGGATGCCCAGGTCCCCGACGGTCAGCTCGCCGAGCTCGCCCTCCGGCGTGTCCCAGGAGTTGGCCCGGACCTGTACCTGGACATCGGCGACGCCCTCGATGTTGTCCTCGACCATGCTGATCGCCGCCGTCGCGTCCGGCAGCACCGCGGTGATGACATCGTTGGTGGACTTGAGCACATCGCCATCGGCATCCAGCAGGGTGAGTTGCGTCTGGACGTTGCCGGCGATGAGATCCGACGGGTTGTGGATGATCGCCGCCGCGGATGCGTACGGATCACCGAACTCGCCTGAGGATGGCACGTTGACGAAACCGGACTCGGTGACCTCGAGCTCGCCGGCAACCGCCTCGGGAGCATCGTCGGCATCTTTCCCGTCGCCGGCTGAGCGCTCGGACGACGTCGCCGAATCGGATCTGACCACGTCGGATCCCCGATCCTCGGCGGACATCGTCTTGCCGGCGTTCCCGCATCCGACGATGAACAGGGCCAGTGCGGCGGCGGCGATCGCTCCCAGGGTCGAGCGGTGGGACATGGTTGGTTCCTCCATCGGTGGACATTCGATCCGGGGAACCGTAGGAACCGGCTGTGACATTCGGACCCGTACGGTCAGAACGCGCCGACCTCGGGGATCGTGGGCAGGCGGACCGTGAAGCGGGCCCCACCCAGATCCGAATCGTCGACCCGGACCGAACCGCCGTGTGTGGCGACGATGTCGGCGACGATCGCGAGGCCCAGTCCGCTACCGCCGTGGTCCCGTGAGCGGGCCTCGTCGGAGCGGACGAACCGTTCGAAGATGCGATCCCGTTCGCCGACCGGAACGCCGGCGCCGTCGTCCTCGACCGTGCAGACCGCCCAACCGTCCACGGTCGTGGTGAGGCCGACCCTGATCGTCGACCGGGCGTGCCGCCGGGCGTTGTCACCCAGGTTCCGCAACATGCGGGCGAGTCGGACCGGGTCGCCGGTGACCCGTGCGGCACCGACCCCCGTGGCGTCCAGGTGCGTGATGCCGGTGCCGCGCAGGTGCCGAACCTCGTCCAGCACCAGGTCGTCCAGGTCCACGGGACGGAACCGGACCGGGCCGGTGCCCTCGTCGCTGCGAGCCAGGAAGAGCAGGTCCTCGACGAGTTGCTGGAGCCGCAGGTCCTCGGTGAGCACGACGTTCGCGAGGTCGTCGGTGGTGGTGGTTCCGGGGTGGCTGAGCGCGACCTCGGCCTGGTGACGGATCGTCGCGACCGGTGATCGCAGTTCGTGGGAGGCATCGGAGATGAATCGTTGCTGTCGAGCCCGGGCGTCCTGCAACCGGGCGAGCATGTCGTTCATGGTGGCGGCCAGCCGGGCGATCTCGTCACGGGACCCCGGGTCGGGGACCCGCCGGTGCAGTTCGGTGGCCGAGATCTCGTCGACCTCGCGGCGGATCGCCTCCACCGGAGCCAGGGTGCGCCCCACGATCCACCAGGTGACCAACCCGACCAGGCCGGTCAACACCGGCACGCCGACGACCAGGGCCGGGACCAGGAACGCCGTCGATGCGCGTACGAGCCCGGTCGACCGTCCGACCAGGATGGTCAACTCGCCGCGGTCGGTGTCGGCGTCCTCGGCCACGACCACGAAGTCGTGCCCGTCACCGTCGTCATCGTCATCGTCGTCCTCGGTGGTCGGGTCGGGGATCGTGGCGTGCCCGTCGGGTGCGAGGTCGGCGATCGGTCCGGCCCGCTCGAGATCCTCGGACGCGGCGAGCACGCCGCCGTTCACGCCGAGGATCTGGACGACCTCGTCGTCGGCGTCACCGGCGACGACCTCGGCGGGGGAGCGGCCGGCTTCCAGTGCGGTCTCGATCTCCTCGGCGCGGACGTCCGCGGCGATCCGCACCTGGCGGGTCATCGACGAGTTCAGGGTGACCACCAGGGCGATCGCGCACACGACGAGTGTGATCCCCACGGCGATCGAGGCGACGGCGGTGGTCCGCACCCGCAGCGACCGTGGGACGAAACGCGGCCACCGCCGCGGTTCGGGCGACGCGTCGGGGCCCCCGGGGGTCGCCGGGGAGTCGAAGGGCGTTTCAGCCACCGTCGGCCGCCAGACGGTATCCGGCGCCGCGGATCGTCTCGATCGCGGTCCGGCCGTAGGGACGGTCGAAGCTGTTGCGGAGGCGTCGGATGTACACCTCGACGATGTTCGGGTCGCCTTCGAAGTCGTCGTCCCAGATGTGGTCGAGGATGTCCCGTTTGGACACGACCTCACCCCGGTGACGCAACAGGTACTCCAGTACCGACCGTTCCCGGGCGGTCAGTTCGAGCTCGTCGTCACCCCGCCAGGCACGCCGACTCGCCGGGTCCAGGCGCAGATCGCCGGCTTCGAGCACCGCCGGTCGGGCGGTGGCTCCCCGGCGCAGCAGGGCCCGGATCCGTGCCAACAGGACCACGTAGGAGAACGGTTTGGTCAGGTAGTCGTCGGCACCGGTGTCGAGCCCCTCGGCCTCGTCGAACTCGCCGTCCTTCGCGGTGAGCATCAGGATCGGGGTGGTGTCGCCGGCTTCGCGCAACGCCGCGCAGATCCGGTAGCCGTTCATGCCCGGCAACATGATGTCGAGGATGATCACGTCGTAGGGGTTCACCGTCGCCAGGAGGTGACCGTCGTTTCCGTCGTCGGCGAGGTCGACGGCGAACCCCTCGGCCTCCAGCCCGCGCCGCAGACCCTCGGCGAGGCGCGGTTCGTCTTCGACGACCAGTACACGCATTCGAGGTCCCTTCCCGGGGTGGTCGTTGCCCATCGATTCTTCCATGCTCCCCGCCCACCCGACCGTCGGGTGGGCGGGTTCGTTTCAGTCGTCGTCGACGGGCGGCCGGACGATCTCACCGGTCACGGCGTCGACGTGGACCTCGACGGTGCCGGTGTCGGTGCGGACGTCGACCTCGTAGACGATCACGCCACGGTGGTCGTCGAGGTCGACCTGGACCAACACACCCGGCACGGAAGCGAGCGCCACATCGGCGGCATCCAACGCGTTCAACCGGGCCTGCGCGGCACGGGCGAGGTCGTCGAAGTCGTCATCGTCGAGTTCGGTGCGGAGCACCTCGCCGCTCGTCGCGTCGAGGGTGACCTCGGTGATGTCGGAATCGGAGGCGATGTGCACCTCCCACACACGCCGGCCACGGTGGTC
>CAZVFF010000088.1:0-8801 GCA_964626395.1 uncultured Iamiaceae bacterium
CGAGCGCCGCCTGTTCGGTCTCCAGGTGCTCCAGGGTGGCGAGACCCTGGTCCTCGAGGTGGGACACGTGCTGGCGGACCGTGTCCAATTCGCCCTGCAGGTCCTGCAACTCGCGCATCGCGGACACCGACCCGTCGTAGAGCTTCGCGTCGATCTGGGCGACCCGTTGTTCCTGCACGGCGAGTTCGTCGTCGGCCCGGCGTTGCGCGCGTCGCGCCTCGGCGACCGCTTCGGTCTGTACGGCGATCCGTCCGTCCAGGGTCGCGAGCACCTGGTCGGCCTCCTCGATCCGTTTGCGTTCGGGCAGCCCTTCACGACGATGTGCCAGTTGGTCGAGTTTCGTGTCGTGTTCCTGGACCACGAGCAGCTGTTCGTAGATGGTCATCGGTTCCTCCGTCGGGGTCGGGGCGGGTTGCCGTCCGGTTGCTCGCCGACGGCGGGAGGCGTCACGGCGTGGTCACGGACGATACGCGGTCACCGGCGGTTCCGGTGGAACGGGCACCGGTCGGACCAGGGTCGTGGTGGTCGACGGCGGCACCCGGGGCATGTCGCCGTCGTCGTCTCGTTCGTCGTCATCGTCGTCGTCGGTCGTGTCCGCGGGCGGCGGTTGTGCGTCGCCGTGACGTTCGGTCCAGGTCATCCCGTTGTCGGGTCCGGGTCGCAGCATCACACCGCGGCGGGTCGGGTCCGGCGGAGCGAACCCGACCTGGGGCACGTCGGCGAGTGCAGCGCTCATGAACGCCCGCCAGATCGGGGCGGCGTTCCCGCCGCCGGTGCCGCCGGGGAACACGACGAACGGTTCGTCGACACTGCCGATCCACACGACGGTCGCCAACTGGGGGGTGTAGCCCGCGAACCACAGGTCGGTCGGACCGTCGGAGGTGCCGGTCTTTCCGGCGGCGGGTTGGCCCGAGGCGAGCCGCGCTCCGGACCCGGTGCCGCCCTCGACGTTCTCCTGCAACAGCTGGGTGACCAGCCGGGCCGCCTGGGAACCCACCACCCTGCGGGGGGCGAGCTTGTGCGCCCACAACACGTTGCCTTCGGCGTCCTCGATGCGGTCGACCAGGTAGGGGGCGTTGTAGACGCCGTCGTTCGCGATCGCCGCGTAGCCGGCCGTGATGTCCAGGGCGCTCATCTCGAACCCGCCGCCGAAAGCGAGCTGGGAATAGAACGGGTTCATCGAGTGGGCCGGGGCGTCGTTGGTGTCCGGCGAGTACCAGACCGGGTTGGTCACACCGAGTGCCCTGGTGGTGTCGATCACGTGGCCCAGGCCGACGATCTGGCCGAGGCGTGCGAACCCGCAGTTCGACGACGTCAGCGTCTGGGAACGGATCGTCGCCGTCGAACCGCCACCGCGGGTGAAGTTGTTCGCGGTCTGGGGTTCCATGTGGTCCGCGGCGCGGGCCGGGTCCACGAAATTCGGGTCGTCGGGTCGGATCGTGCACGGGCTGGTGCCGTCGACGATGTCGTCGGGCACGAACCCGCGGTCGAACGCGGCGGCCAACACGAAGGTCTTGAACGTCGAACCCGGGTTGGTGGTCAGGTTCGTGGAGATGATCGTCTGGCTCTCCTCGGTGAACTCGGGCCCGCCCAACAGGACCGGCACCGCCCCGGTGGCGGGCACGACCGAGGTGATCGTTCCGGTCGCCACCAGCGGTGCCCCGTCAGGGCCGGGCCGGACGATCCGTCCGTCGGACTGCATGCCGGGCACGGTCGCCGCACGTGCTTCGATCGCGGCCTGCTGCAGCCCGGGGTCGTAGGTGGTGTGGATCCGCAGACCGCCGCCGTACAGGGCACGTTCCCGTTCGACGAAGGTGTCCCCCAGGGCATGCCCTTCCGGGGTGTGGTCGTAGGCGCCGTTCTTGTTCAACAACCGGCGGCGCACCTCTTCGGCGAAGTAGTCCGGCGGCGGGACCGTGCGGGTCAACTCGGTCGGCAACGGCGCGAGCGCGTACAGCTCGGCCTCGTCGGCTGCCAGGCGTCCGGTTTTCACGGCCCGTTCCAGGGCGATCGCCCGTTGCTTGCGGGCCTTGTCGGGGTTGCCGATCGGTTCGTAGCCGTTCGGGTTGCGGATCATCGCGGCGATCAACGCCCCTTCGGCCCAACCCAGTTCGGACACGTCACGGCCCCAGTAGGTCTGCGCGGCGGCCTGTACCCCGTAGATGTTGTTCCCCAGGTACACCATGTTCAGGTAGTACTGGAGGATCTCGTCCTTGGTCATCTGCTGTTCGAGGGTGGTCGCGTAGCGGGCCTCGGTGAGTTTGCGTTCCAGGTCCCGCTTGTCGCCGGTGACGGACTGCTTGACGACCTGCTGGGTGATCGTGGAGCCGCCCTGTTCGACCCCGCCGGAGGACACGTTGGTCTGCAACGCCCGAAGGATCGACCGGGCATTGACCGGGCCGTGCTGGAAGAAGTTCGAATCCTCCACCGCCAGCACCGACTCGACGACCGGGGTGGACACCTTCGAGATCGGCACCGGCGAGGAGATCTCCCGGTTGAAGCTCTGCTCCAGGTTGCCGAACCGGTCGTACAGGTACGAGATCCCACCCAGGGGTGGCAGCACCACGGGTGCGGCGACCGAACTGGTGGCACCGCTGAGGTCCGATGCGACGGGTTTGAGCCCCACCCCGACACCCAACAGGGTGGCGACGCCGACGACGAGGATCATCACCAGCCGGGTCAGGCGCCAGAGGATTCGTCTCACGGGATGCACGACCCCCCGATCGTACCGGTCCCGACGCGGTGGTCACGACCGGCCGACGGGCCGGTTCCCGCCCGTTCACCACCCGGGTGCGAGGGGCGGTCCGGATCACCGGTGCAGCGGGATCGCCGGGCAGGTGGGTGTCTGGAAGACTGGCCGGCGAACCGTCGCCGACCCCGGGAGCGCCCGTGTCCGAAAGCCTCGTCGCCAGGAGCCGTCGCGTGTTGGAGACCGGGGTTCCCGACACCGGTGACCGTGCCCACCCGCTGATGGCGCACGGCGTGATCGAACAGGTCGCCGACGACGTGGCGATGGTGTCGTCGTTCGCGAACGTCGCCGCGTTCGATTCCGGCGACGGACTGGTGCTCATCGACACCGGTGGCCCACTGGCCGGCGAACGGGTACGGGACCTGATCCGCACGTGGCGAACCGGTCCGGTGACCAACGCCGTGTACACCCACGGCCACATCGACCACGTGTTGGGCACCGCCGTGTTCGACGCCGAGGCCGACGCCGCCGGGGTGCCCCGCCCCCGCGTGGTGGCCCACGAGGCGATCGGGGCACGGTTCGACCGGTACTGCCTGACCGCCGGGTACAACGGCGCGATCAACCGGCGGCAGTTCTCGAACCCGGACCTGTCGTGGCCGACCGACTACCGACGGCCCGACGACACCTACACCGACCGGTTCGACGCCCGGGTCGGCGACCTGACCTTCGAGATGCACCACGCCCGTGCCGAGACCGACGACCACACCTGGGTGTGGGTGCCCGAACGCGCGACGTTGTGCACCGGCGACCTGTTCATCTGGTGTGTGCCCAACGCCGGGAACCCCCAGAAGGTGCAGCGCTACGCCCGCGAGTGGGCGGTGGCGTTGCGCACCATGGCCGCCTGTGGCGCCGAGGTGCTGCTGCCCGGCCACGGCCTGCCGATCGTGGGCGCCGGCCACGTGCGCGCGGCGTTGGTGGACACCGCCGACCTGTTGGATTCGTTGGTGGACCAGACGCTGACCCTGATGAACCGTGGTGCGATGCTGGACGAGATCCTGCACACCGTGGCCGTACCCGAGGCCCTGCGGCACCAGCCGTATCTGCAACCGGTCTACGACGAACCCGAGTTCATCGTGCGGAACATCTGGCGCCTGTACGGCGGCTGGTACGAGGGCGACCCGTCACGGCTGAAGCCGGCGCCCCGCGCGGACGTCGCCGCCGAACTCGCCGCGTTGGCCGGCGGTGCGGGTGTGCTGGCCGAGCGGGCCGCCGAGTTGGCCGCCGCGGGAGACCACCGCCTGGCAGGGCACTTGGCGGAACTGGCCGGTCTGGCCGCACCCGACGACGCGGGCATCCACCGCGTGCGCGCCGAGCTGTTGACGACCCGCGCGGGAACCGAGACGTCGCTGATGGCCAAGGCGATCTACCGGGCGGCCGCTCGGGATTCCCGTGCGGTGGTCGAGGCGGTCGACACCGACACCTGACGGGCCCGCCCCGTGGTTCACTCTCGTCGTCCCCGCCGGCCGGTCGGGTGGCGCGACGGTTTCGACCGGGGCAGTCGGTCCGGTCACCATGGAGACCGATGAGCGATCCGTCCCCCTCCGCCCGACTGCCACGTTCCGTCGACGTCGACGGCACCGGCGAGATCCGCCTCCGTGTGTACGACTTCGGCGGGACGGGCCGTCGCGTGCTCGCCGCGCACGCGACCGGTTTCAACGCGCCCGCCTGGGGGCCGCTGGCCCGGGCATTGGGCGACGCCCACGTGGTCGCACCGGATTTCCGCGGCCACGGGATGTCCCACGTGGAACCGGGTGCGGACCTGGCCTGGGATCGTTTCGCCGACGACGTGCTCAGCGCGATCGACGCGTCCGGGTGGGACGAGGACGACGACCAACCGAAACCGGTGGGGATCGGCCACTCGATGGGTGGCGCGGCCTTGCTGCGCGCCGAACAGCGTCGGCCCGGCACGTTCGCCGGGTTGTGGTTGTACGAGCCGATCATCTTCCCGCCGTCGGTGCGGGCCATGTTCCGCGAGGGCGGCAACCCGCTCGCCCGGGGGGCGCTGCGCCGCCGCCCACGGTTCGCGTCACGTGACGAGGCCTTCGCCAACTACGCGTCGAAACCGCCGATGAACACCTTCACAGCCGAAGCGTTGCGCGGCTACGTGGACGGTGGGTTCGTCGACGACGCCGACGGGGTGCGTCTGGCGTGCCGACCCGAGGACGAGTCACGCACGTTCGACGGTGCGGCCGGGTGTCACGCGTTCGAGCAGCTCGGTGACGTGGCCTGCCCGGTCGTCGTGGTCCGCGGGGTGTTCGCGGAGATGACCCCGGCCGCGATCGCCGAGCCCGCGGTGGCCGAACTGCCCGACGGTCGCCTGTCGGCCCACGACGAACTCAGCCACTTCGGTCCCTTCGAGGACCCGGCCGGCCTGGCCGCCGAGATCGACGCCTTCATCGCCGGTCTGTGATCTGAACCGCGACGTCCTCGTGGACCGATCGGGCGCCGCGACCCGGCATGGGTAGCCTCGGCTCGGGGCGTCGACGGCGTCCCGGCGCGGCCACACGAAAGGGGAACCGGTGCCCGAACTGCTCGCCCCGGAGATCGAACAACTCCCGACCGGGATCGTCGCCGTGCCGTTGCCCACCCCGTTCCGGGTCGGGACGGTGAACTGCTGGATCCTGCCCGAACACCCCGTCACCGTGATCGACCCGGGCATGGTCTTCGAGGACTCGACCGACACGCTCACCATGGCGCTGCACGCCGCCGGGGTTTCCCCGGGCGAGGTCGAACAGATCGTGGTCACCCACGCCCACCCGGACCACTACGGGGCTGCCGGCTGGCTGTCGGAGGCCGCCGGGGTGCCGGTGCTCGCCGGGCGGGCCGAAGTGCCCAAGCTCACCGGGGTACGCGACTTCAGCGCCATGGCCGCGCTGATCGACGTGTTCGGGATCCCCGTCGACGCACTGGCGGGGGCTGCGGACCATGTGGCGTCCATCGGCTCCCACGTCGACCCGATCGCTTCGGAGCGCATCGTCGCCGTCGACGACGGCGCCACCGTCGAAGCCGGCGGTCGACGCTTCACCGCCATGGTCACCCCGGGCCACGCACCCGGGCACGTGTCGTTGTGGGACGCCGACGCGTCGTCGCTGTTCTCGGGTGACCACCTGTTGCCGTCGATCACCCCGAACCCGCTGGTGGAACCCGACGCGTCGAGCCCGCTCGGTCGGCGGCGCAGCCTGGTGGAGTACCTCGGGTCGCTGGCTCGCTTCGAAGCACTGGGACCGGACGCGGTGCTCCCCGGGCACGGCCCCGCGTTCGGCGACCTGGCCCGTCTGGTGCGCACCACCCGCGCCCACCACGAGGACCGCGCGGCCGAGATCCTCGGGCACATCACCGGTCTGGGTGCGCCGAGCGCGTACGAACTGTCCCGGGTGGTGTTCCCCCACATCGAGGCCGGCCCGGCGATCATGCTCGCGATCTCCGAGATCGTCGGGCACGTCGACCTGCTCGTCGACGCCGGCCAGGTGCGTGTCGACGACGGACCACCCACCCGTTATCGGGCGACCTGAGCCGGCACCCGGAGCCGGTCGTGGAATCCCGCGATCGGTTCGCGATCGCCGCGGCCCGGACCGGACCCCGACCCGGGCCGGGTCACCTCACCGGATCACCTCACCGGGTCACCAACTGATCTCGATCTCGATCTCGGATTCGTCACCGGCTTCGATCTCGACCTCGAGTTTCACCCGGTCGGGTACGTCGATGCGGATGGTGCGCCCGTCCTGACGGAACGAGATCTCGTTGTGTCGTGCCAACTCGTCCGCGATGGCACGCAGTTTGTCGGCCGCCTGTTCGCGGGTCAACAATTCGGTGGTCTCGTGTTCGAACAGTGCCATGGTGAGCGCTCCTGAAGGGTTGGTCGGTCAGGGGTGTGACGGTGCCGGCGGCGCGCCGGCTACCTCGAAGGCCAGTTCGTCCGCGTAACACCACCACCAGTCCTCGCCGGGTTCGTAGCTGCGGACGACCGGATGGTCGGGGTGGTCGTGCCAGTGTGCGGTGGCGTGCCGGCCGGGTGAGCTGTCGCAGCAACCGACGTGGCCGCAGTGCATGCACACGCGCAAGTGGACCCATTCGCGGCCTTCACGGAGGCAGTCCTCGCATCCCTCGCTCGAAGGTGTGACGTCGCCGATCCCATCCAGGTGTCTGCAGATGTCGGCCATCGGTCGTGCCTTCCTGTGGGTGTCGGGAGCGGCTCGGTCCGCCCGGAGAAATCGGTCACCGCGTGGTCGCCCACCCCCGGAAAGGGTGGTCCGAACTCGCGAGTTCGCGACGCGCGTCGGGGACACCCCGAGCATACGGCCGATCGGGCCCGGCGCACTCGCGAAGCGGGTTGTGGTTCCGCAACCATTCACCTCCCACCATCAGGAACACCATGCGTACCCGATCGTTGTTCGCGGTCCTCTTCACCGCCCTCACCCTCCTGTTCGCGTCAGCCTGCGGGAGCTCGGGCAGTAGCGGATCGAGCGACAAATCCGACACATCCACCCCGACCGACAACGGCTCGGCCGACACCGACGGTGACACGAACTCCGATGGCAACGCGGCCAGCGGGGACGACATCGAGGTCGTCGAGACCGGCGTCGTCGTGCTCACCGACGACGAGGGCGAGGATGAGACCCATGTCGCCGCGCTCCTGCGGAACAACACCGACCGGGTCGCGCTCGACGTGTACGTGAAGATGACGACCCTGGGCGCCGACGGCGACGAGATCGGCAACTTCCAGACCCTGCAGATCGACGCGTTGCTGCCGGGCGCGGAGTACCCGGTCGGGTACTCGATGGACGCAGCCGACGGCGAGGTCGCCGAGTTCGTCGTCGAGACCGAGCCCGATGAGTGGCAGGACGCGGACGGTGTCGGTGAACTGACCGTCGGCGAGGTCACGATCGGCGAGGCGGATCCGACCGGTGAGCGTCGGCTCGCCGGGGAGGTCACCTCGTCGCTCGGTGTGGACATCGAACGTGCCGAGTTCCTCGTGGTGTTGCGCGACGCGGACGGCACCATGGCCGTGGTGAGCAGCGGCTACACCGACGAGCTCGCCGCGGGTGCGACCGTCGAGGCCGACACCCCGACCTACACGCCGATCGGCGACGACTGGACCGCCGAGGGCTACGCCTCACCCGTCGACTTCGACACCCTGTCCTGACCGACCCGGCCCGGGTGACGCGGTCCGAGCCGGAAAACCGTAGGTGTCGGCCGTCGGTCCGGGTCCCCGTGGGCGTTCGAGCGCGTCGCGGTCCCACGCGGCGGCCGTCGCGGCCGCTTCGTGGATCGTCTGGAGGAACTCGAGCAGCCGCACCCCGGAAGAAGTGCACCGGGCTGGATTTGCCGCCGAACCGGGCCCGGAACACCTCGAGCACCCGGTCCATCTCGACCAGTGCCCACCAGAACCGGTTGACGGCGTCCGCGTCGTAGCCGGCGTGCACACGGTCCTCGGCGAAGGGGATCCGGTCGGGCGGAGACGGCCCGGACCGGTTGGCGCAGCACGACCGGTGGATGGTCGGTGCGATCCGGCGCGATACTGACGAGGCGCACATCGAACAGTGCCGGGGGCAGCCATGACGGAAACCGATGGAACAGAGGACACGCAGCCGGTCGACCGGCGTGGCCTGATCGCCGGCGGTGCGGCGGCCGCGGCGACGGCGTGGACGGCTCCGAGGGTTCTGGGCTCGTTCGAGACCCCTGCCGCCGCGGTATCCGATCCAGGCGAACCCGGAGCCACCGGCCCGACAGGCCCAACCGGGGAAACCGGCGAACCCGGAGCCACCGGACCAACAGGCCCAACCGGAGAAACCGGCGAACCCGGAGCCACCGGACCAGCCGGACCAACCGGAGAAACCGGCGAACCCGGAGCCACCGGACCAATCGGACCAACCGGAGAAACCGGCGAACCCGGAGCCACCGGACCAATCGGACCCTGATCCCGACACCGCCTTGCACCGGCGCGGACCCGGAACCGTGACCGGGCGGAGCGACGCCGGCGCCCGCCCACGCCTCGGCCTCGCGATGATCGTGCGCGACGAATCCGCGGTGATCGAACGGTGTCTGGCATCGG
>CAZVFF010000089.1:0-8790 GCA_964626395.1 uncultured Iamiaceae bacterium
TGACGAGCCGCTGCAGGTCGCGCCACTTCACCCACGCCGGGGTACCGGATGCAAGGAAGCGACGGGCCGAGACGATCCGGGCCTTGACCTCCCAGGTGGGCAGTTCGTCGACGAGCGCGGCGCGTCGGGTGGCGGCGTCGGCGTCGAGCGCCCGGACCGCGACGTCCCAGACACCACCCACCCCCAGCTCGACCGCGACCGATCGGGCGTCCGCGGTTCCGGTGGCGCCCGCGTCGGTGAGCCCGCGGCGCCACTCGGTCAGGGTGCGCCCGGACGGGTCGAACCGGTTGACCGCCGCGTGGATCGCCAGGTGCACCAGGTGGGCGGGAACGTCCAGGACCGGGACGTCGATCCCCGCGACGGCCAGGGTCGTGGTGTGCCGTGTGAGGATCCCGAAGGCACGCCGCGGTGTCACCGTCACGTACGGCAGGGTCAGGTGCAGATCCACGTCGGGCACATCCGGATCGTCGGAGACGTACGTGTCGCTGTGTCCGTGCCGGTCGACACGCCCCAGGCCCGCCCCGACCAGCACCGCACCGGCCCGACGGAACCGGGCGGGGTCGACGAGCAGGTCGATGTCGGCGACCGGACGTGGCTCGTCCGGTGCGTACAGCCGGGTCCGGGTGACCGGGCCCTTGAGCACGATCACGCCCACACCTGCACGGTCCAGCGCGGCGACGTGGCCGGGGATGGCGGCCTCGACCCGGTCGGTCGCCGCGTGCGCGGCCGCCGCGGCGAGCCGGTCGAGCGCGTCGGCGCGTCGGTTCGGGTCGGTCACGACGCGCCACCGGTGGCCAACGCCATGACCGCCGCGACGGCGTCGCGCGCCTCGCCCCGGCTTCCGGTGACGAACCGAGTGGTGCGGGCGACACGGGCGGTGACGGCCAGCACCTCGGCTGATCGAACCCGCGCCGCGACCGCGTTGTCCAGCAACGCCGCGGCACACGCCGCCTGTGACGCGTCGGCGACCCCGAACGTGGCGTCGGGGTCGAAACCGATCGCGGCGACCACCGAAACCGGCAGGGGTCCGTGGGCGGTCGCCCCACCCAGGTCCCCGGCCGGCACCTCGCGACGACCGTCGCCGCCCCGGATCGACAGTCGCCGCGGGTAGGGGTGCACGAGGCCGTCGGCGTCCAGGGGCGCGTACTCGTCGGACAGGTACGTCGCACCGGCTTCGACGAGCGCTGCCACCAACGTCGTCTTGCCGGTCATGGAACGGCCCGGGAACACGATCGCCCGACCGTCGACGGCGACGACCCCGGCGTGGACGAACACCAGACCGGGTGCGTGCACCGCGACGATCCGTCGGATCGCCCCGTCGAACGCGTGCAACGCGCTGCGGGCGTCGTCGAAGGACCGTCTGGCCCCCTCGGCGTCGATGACCTCGATCGTCGCGCCCCGGCACGTGACGCCCACCTGTCCGACCGGTTGTCCCCCGGTGCGTTCCCGCGCCCCGGGAGGGAGGCGTTCGGCGACCCGGGTGGCCAGGTCGGCGCCGGTACACACGGCCGGGTCGCAGGCGTGGTCGACGACGACGTCGAAAGCGACCCCGTACGATTCGTGGCACGACCGGTGCGCGGTCACGCCCGCCCGGTCACGGGTCGCTGATCGCCAGGTCGACCCCGACGGCGAGGTGGTCCGACAGCCGCACCAGTCGGTCCCGGGCGGGTGCGTCGGCGGCTCGGGGGAACGGGTGGACCTCGATCGTGGTCGCCTCGGCCCGTACCCGGTCCGCCGGGTCGGGTGCTGCGAGGAAGACGTGGTCGATGCGTTCCCGTTCGGCAGCATGGCCCGGTTCGGGGTCGGTCCCGTCGAAGGGGTCGGTGGGTGCACCGCAGGTGTCCCCCGGTCCGTCGCCGAGTCGTGGCCACACGTCGTGCACGCCGAGGGTGGCCAGGCGGGCCGCCAGGTCGTCGTACTGGGCGGTGCGTCCGCCGGGGAAGTCGTCGTCGACGGCCGGCACGTTCATGTCGCCCACCACGGCGAGCACGTTGCCGGGCCGGTGGGTGCGTCCGACGAACGCGACCAGTTCGTCGACCTGGGCCATGCGAACCCGGTGGCGACGGCGCGGGTCGCGGGCCCGCCGACCGCCCACCAGCCCGGTCCCCCAGCACAGGTGGGTGCTGTACACCTCGAGGTTGCCGCCCCGGCCGGCCAGTTCGATCTCGGCCAACAGGACACCCTTGTTGGCGAGCGCGTCGGCGTCGTACAGGTACGAGCCCCGTTGGGCGAACCGGTGGGTGTCGGTGCGTACGATGCGCGGCCCGTCGGCGACGGTGAACAGGCCGCTCGACGCGAACCCCAACGGCCCGTGCAGCAGTGAGCGGGGCGGTCCGGCCGCGGTGGTCAACGAGTCGGACCCCCACGCGTCGACCAGGCGTTTCCGGTCGACGTCCTCGAACGCCTCGGCCATGGCCACCACGTCGAAACGGCCTCCGAGCGCGGCTCCGATCGCGCCGGCCCGCTCAGCGACGGCCGGTGCGGCGAGTTCGCCGATCGCCGGCAGGCCGGGACCACCCGGGATCGGACGCGGTTGCAGCAGGAAGGTGTTCCAGAACAGCAGCCGGAGGGTGTCGGTCGGCGTGGCGGGCATCGGATCCCCGATGGTACCCGGCGGGTCAGATCCGCGGGTCGCGGCGCACCACGAGCCCGTCGACGGAGAGGAAGTGACCGGTCAGGGTGCGGTCCAGATGCGCCACCCGCCAGTCGAGCATCGTCTCGTACGCCTCGGCGAGCATCGTGGCGTGACCCGGGTCGGCGGCCAGATTCACCGTCTGGTCCGGATCCTCGACCAGGTCGAACAGCAACGGCGGCGTGACCTCCGACGGTGCCGCGAAGTGCACCAGCTTGTAGGCGTCGGTGCGCAACACCCCCACGGCGCACTGTTCCATCGTCAGACCGAACACGTCCTCCGCCAGGTGACCGACCGGGTCCCGGAAGTCCCATTCCCAGTGGGCGTGGCGACGCCACCGCACCGGCGCGTCGGGGTCGTCGCCGTGCAGGAAGGGTTGCAGCGCCCGACCGTCACACTGCAGGGGGACGTCCAGTCCCATCCATTCGCACAGGGTCGGCAACACGTCGACGTGTTCGGTGACCGCGTCGACCACGGTCCCCCGGGTGTCGTCCGCCGCGACGCGGGGGTCCACGACGATCATCGGCACGTGGTACGACTCGTCGAACCACGCGAGTTTCTGGACCAGCCAGTGGTCACCGGCCTGTTCGCCGTGGTCCGAGGTGAGCACGACCAGGGTGTTGCCGAGCAGGCCTTGCGCGTCCATCCAGTCGAACAGCTCGCCGAGTCGGTCGTCGACCTCGGCCATCGCGCCCCAGTAGGTGGCCCGTAACTGGCGGCGGTCCCGGTCGTTCGTCGGGCACCCCACGCCTTCCAGGCCGATCGCGACGCCGGCTATCGGGTGGGACGCCATCTCGTCGTCACGGGCGGCGTGGCCGCGGAAGTCGTCGCCGTCGTCGGCGGAGTACACGTCGTGGTAACCCTCGGGGTTCCGGTACGGCGGGTGGGGCCGGATGAAGCTCAAGTGCGCGAACCACGGTTCATCACCCGCACCGTGTTCCAACCACTCCCGGAACGTCTCGACGACCATGACGGTTTCGGAGTGCTCGGCGGCGAACCGGGTCGGCGCCCACGTGTCACCGTGGTCCGACGCGCCCGGGTACCCCTCACGGGGCAGGTACAGGTCCTGGGGGTTCGTCGGTACGTCCACCCCCTTGGCGGCCAACCACCGGGCCCAGCCCGGCGACCCGGCCGATTCGGGATTGAACAGCACGGCGTCGAACCCGGGCAGCACCTCTTCGTAGGTGGTCAGACGCGGGTCGTCCGCGGCGACCGTGCGCGGGTCGATCGAGGTGTCGGTGTAGCCGAACAGCGCGGGTTCGTAGCCGGCCAGGCGGGCCTGGCGGGCCGTGTTGGTGAACCGGTCGTCCAGCGGGGTGCCGTTGAGCACCGAACGGTGGTTCTGCGCGTACAGGCCGGTGTGCAGCGTGGCTCGGGACGGCCCGCACGGGGCGATGTTCGCCCAGTGGTTCGCGAACCGCACCCCGCGGGCGGCGAGCGCGTCGAGCGCGGGAGTGCGCACAACCGGGTGGCCGGCGGACGACAGACAGTCGCCGCGCCACTGGTCCACCGTGATGAACAGCACGTTCCCCTTCGGTTCCACCACGCCCACCGTACGCGGTCGATCCGCATCGGGGGGCGCGCGCCCATCGCCGCCGATGATCACGCGCTCGCGCCGAATCACTGCGACTCCCGCTGCTCACGAGCGACGGAAAGTTCGCCGCCGCATCGCCGATCCAGCACTGCGAGGTCCAAACCCGGACCTGAGCGGGATGGACAGCGTGTCGTCGCCCCTCGGAGCGCCGGGCGCCGGTGGGCGGGGATTCGAACATTCGTGCACCGTCGGTGGGCGTCCCCCGGGCGCGTCCACGGCCCGGTGTAGCCACGCGCCCGGGTCGTCCAGTGTCGGAGCGACAGTCGGCCAATTCGATCCCACCGATTCACCCGTTGTCGCTGTGACACCGGACAACCAACCCCACCCGGCTCGTGCCCCCGCGCTCGTGGGCGTCGGTCGCGCCCGCACCGCACACGACATCGCCGACCCCGGGACATCCGTGGCGCCGATCAGGTGAACCGGGTTGTGGAGCCGAGAACGGGAATCCTCGTGGGGTACCGTGCCTGGGGTGTGCGAGCCCCGGTAGCTCAGATGGATAGAGCAACCGCCTCCTAAGCGGTAGGTCGCCGGTTCGACTCCGGCCCGGGGCGCTCGTCGGTCGAACGGCTCAGGACGCGGCCAGGATGTCGACGTACCTGCGGAACAGCGTGGTCGGTGGATGCCCCGGCGGATCGGGGTTGGAGAGGTTCATGAAGATCACGACCGTCGCGCCCGACTCGTCGTCGTGCATGGTGAGCGCGGAGAAGCCGAAGCCTTCGCCGGTGTGGCCCCACCAGCCGTCGATCTCGCCGATACCCAACGCGTACTCGTCGTACTCGGGGCCTTCATCCAGCGCTGCGCCCTCGACCCGCTGTGCCTGCGTCGCCGGTTCGAGCAGCGCCCCGGTGGCGAGCGCTTCGGCCCAGACGCGTTGGTCCTCCAGGGTGGACACCATTGCACCGGCGGGCCCGAAGATCGAGAAGTTGTCGGGCTGTTCGGTGAGGGTCCCCTCGTCGGGTTGATAGCCGACGGCGTGCGGGCCGTCCCACTGGTCGGGCGTTTCGAGGTAGGCCGTCGCCTCCAGGCCCAGCGGATCCAGGATGTCCCGGCGCAACACGGTCTCGATCGGGTCGCCGGTCACCGCCTCGATGATCGAGCCGAGCACATTGGTGTTGGTGTTGGTGTAGACGTGTTCCGTGCCGGGGGCGAACTGCGGCTCGTCGGCGAACGCGTAGTCGTCCAACTCGTCGAGCGTGAACACCCGGTCGGGGTCGGCGGTGAAGTCCTCGATCCACGCGTCGTTGGTGTAGTGCGGCAGGCCGCTGGTCATGTTCGCCAACTGTCGAACGGTGACCTCGCTGCCGTTGGGAACGCCCGAGACGTACTCGTCGACGGGATCGTCCAGGTCGATCTCGCCACGGTCGACGAGTTGGAGAACGAGCGTGACGACGAACGACTTGGTGATGCTGCGCAGCGGCCACACCATCGCCGTGGTCAGCGCGGCCCCGGTGTCGAGGTCGGCGACGCCGACCGACGTCGTCCAGCTCCCGCTGCCGGGCACCCAGACCCCGACGGTCGCGCCGGGGACGTCGTATTCGGCCATCGTCTCGTCGAGCGCGGCACCCAGTTCCGCCACGACATCGTCCGGCAGTGCACCGTCGGGGCCGGGTGGAGGCGTGGGCGAGGTCGCGGCCGGTACCGACGTCCGGGGAGACGACGAGGACCCGTTCGACGAACAGCTCACGGCGACCAACACCGCCGCGACGACGAACGCGAGCGCCTCGACGCCACGGCGCGTCCACCCTGAGCCGACACTGTGCACCCGGTGCGTCATCGGCACACGGTACCGGTACCGGCGGCCGGATACGCGCCGTTTCCGGTCATCGTTCGAACGATGTGGCGTCACCCGTGCATTCGGGCACCGGGTAGGTTCCGTGGCGGGTGGCCGACGCGAACAGGAGCACCACGTGTCATCGGAGTCTCACGGAACCAAGGCGATCCTGGCGGCGTTCGCCGCGAACCTCGGGATCGCGATCGCGAAGTTCGTCGGGTTCCTCGTCACGGCGTCGGGGTCGATGTTGGCCGAGGCGATCCACTCCACGGCCGACACCGCCAACCAGGCGTTGCTGCTGCTGGGGGGTCGCCGGGCCCGCCGGGCACCCGACGCCGACCACCCCTTCGGCTACAGCCGCGAACGGTACTTCTGGGCGTTCGTCGTCGCGGTGGTGCTGTTCACGATGGGTGCGGTGTTCGCGATCGTCCAAGGTGTCGACAAGATCCGGAACCCCCACGAGATCGAGGATGTCACGGTCGCGGTCGTGATCCTGGTGGTGGCGATCGCGTTCGAGATCGCGAGTTTCGTGACCGCGTTGCGGTCGGCCCGTGCGATGGTCGGACCCGACACGCCACTGTGGCGGTTCATCCGCGAGTCCAAGGCCCCCGAGGTCCCCGTGGTCGTCCTCGAGGACTTCGCCGCGCTCTGCGGCCTGGTCATCGCGCTCGGCGCGATCGTCACCGCGTCGGTGACCGGTGACGCCGTCTGGGACGGCGTGGGAACCATCGCGATCGGGGTGCTGCTCGGCGCGGTCGCGATCGTGATGTCGATCGAGATGAAGTCCCTGCTGATCGGCGAATCGGCGACACCCGAACACCTCGCGGAGATCGAGACGGCGTTGTCCGCGGGCGACCACGTCCGTTCGATCATCCACGTGCGCACCCAGCACCTGGGCCCCGACGACCTGCTGATCGCCGCGAAGGTCGAGTTCGACCATTCACTCGGCTACGCGGAGTTGACGGCCGCGATCGGCGACGCCGAGGCCCGGGTCCGTGCGGTCGCGCCGGGCGCGCGGATGCTGTTCATCGAACCGGACGTGCGACACGATATCTGACCATTTCAGTCGGGATTTGGATCCGGACCCGAATCCCGACATACTTGGTCAAGTATTCGATCCGGAGGTGACCAACCCCCACGATCGGGTGCCCGGAACCCCGACCGGTTCCGGTCCCCTACCCGCAACACGAGATACACGAGGCACACCAATGGCCATCCGACTGGGCGACACCGTCCCGAACTTCACCGCCGACAGCACCGAAGGCACCATCGACTTCTACGACTGGAAGGGCGACAGCTGGGTGCTGCTGTTCAGCCATCCCAAGGACTTCACCCCGGTGTGCACGACCGAACTGGGCGCGGTGGCCGGCCTCAAACCCGAATTCGACAAGCGCGGCGTGAAGATCATCGGCGTGTCGGTCGATCCACTGGACAGCCACAAGGGTTGGGCCCAGGACATCGAGGACGTCACCGGCAACGCGCTCAGCTACCCGCTGCTGGCCGACCCGGACCGCAAGATCGCCGAGACGTTCGACATGATCCACCCCAACGAGCTCGCCACCGCGACGGTCCGGACCGTGTTCGTCATCGCGCCGGACAACACCGTGAAGCTGTCGTTGACCTACCCGGCCTCCACCGGGCGGAACTGGCAGGAGATCATCCGTGCCATCGACTCGATCCAGCTGACCGCCAACCACAGCGTGTCGACCCCGTCGGACTGGGTCCAGGGTGACCGGGTCATCGCCAGCCCCACCTTCAGCGACGACGAGGCCGAAGCGAAGTTCGGCAAGATCGACAAGAAGAAGGACTACCTGCGCTACGTCGATCAGCCGGGCTGAGCCGCGCCGCGGGTGGGCTGCCGAACGATCCGGGCCCCCGGGCCGGTCGGCTCCCACACCGCATCGTGACCGAGGGGTCGGATCCACCGGGTCCGACCCCTCGGACGCGTCCGGGCAGCGGTCAGACGGTGCGCCGCATCAGCACGGATGCGCTGGCCGGCACCGCCGGACCCGGTCCACCCCAGCCGGATCGACCACTCCCGTGGTATCGACTCCCACGAGGTCGACGCCCCGCCGGGTCGACGGTCAGTCGGTGACGGTGAGCTCGCCCTTCATGCTCGGGTGGATGTCGCACACGAAGGTGTACGAGCCGGCCTCGAGGTCGACGAGGGTCACGGTCTGCACGTCCGGGCCGGCCTTCAGCTCGGTCTTGGCCGATCCGGTCGACGACTTGGCGTCCTTGAAGTGGATGTTGTGCTTGATGCCCTCTTCGGCGTTGTCGTAGGTGACCTTCAACCGGTCGCCGCTCATGGTGATGCAGTCGGGGTCGAAGTCGAACTTGGTGGTCACGATCTCGATCACGCCGTCGGTCACCTCGGTGCAGACCGGGTCGCCCGAGGCGGTCGTGGGGTCGGACGACCCGACGGACTCACCGGTGGAACCGCAGCCCACGGCCAGGGTGAGCGCTAGGGCGGCACCCGCGACACCGGCCAGGGCGCGCCGCATCAGCGGGCGTGCCGGGGTGGCACGGGTGGGATCGGTCGGTTCGGGCAGCGGCGTCACGGTCTGGTCGTTCACGATCCGCCACCGTATCCACGGGCACCCGTGTGGCGACAGGGGCCTGCGCCCCTCGGCGGTCCGATGTGCCCGAATTCACTCGGGGGGCAATGTGAGGGCGGCTCTCCTAGAGTGAACACCGTGGCTATCTATCAGGCACCGGAATACCATCCGGCGTTCGAGGAATACTGCGAGACCATCTACGAACTCCGCGAAGACGACGTGGAGGTGATCCAGG
>CAZVFF010000090.1:0-8764 GCA_964626395.1 uncultured Iamiaceae bacterium
CGCGCAGCACGTTCGCCAAGAACGAACGGGACCGCAACAAGAAGGCACGCAAGGCCGCGAAGATCGAGAAGCGCCTCAGCAAGTCCACCGAGTCCCCGGACGACGAGGAGCCGACCGCACAGCCGGTCAGCGGTGAGACCCAGGAGGTCATCATCGAGAGGCTCCGCATCCTCCACGAGGACTTCGAGAACGAGAAGATCGACGACGAGGAGTTCGAGGAGACCAAGGCCGAACTGCTCGGCAAACTCGCGGTGATGTGACCGCCCGTTCCGGGTCCGCGGAACCGGACCGGGAGGTCAGGGGTCGGGGATCTCGGTCAGGCGTCGGCCTTCGGGGTCGATGACCTCGTTCAACAAGCGGGTCTCTTCTGTGGTGGGCAGCCGGGTGACGGGCACCTGGTCGGGGACGACCAACTCGAAACCGGTTGCTTCGATCACCTCACCGACGGTCACGCCGGGGTGGACCGACGCGAGCCGCATGCGCCGGTCGTCGGTCGCGAAGTCCAGCACGCACAGGTTCGTGACGACCCGGCGGATCTCGTGGAACCGTGCCGATGCGGGGTTCAACGCGGCCGCCCGGTCGTAACCGACACCGCAGACCACGTCGACGGTCTCCACGAAGGTCTTCGCGGAGTGTTTCGGGATCCAGTAGCTGGTGGTGTGGCTGATCGTGTTCGACGGGCCACCACGGAACCCCAACAGTTGCACCTTGGGTTGTTCGGGCGTGCCGCCGATCGACGAGAAGTTCATGTTGCCGAACGCGTCGATCTGGACCGGGGTCATCATCACGTGACGGCGTCCCGACCAGACGATGTCGAACATGCGCCGGTACGGGTTCCAGGTTTCGGTGACCTTGTCCGCACCCCAGCCGTAGGCGACATCGTCGGCGATCAGCTGGGCTTCGGAATCGGTCATCATCAGTTCGGGTTCGAACGTGGCCCGCGCCAAGCGGCCACCGACCATCGGGGTGGTCCCGATCGGGTTCGCCAGGATCTCCCCGTCACCGCGGAAACACTCGGCGAGCGCGATCGCGCACACATCGGCTCGGGGCACCACGGTCTCGGTCATCGGGTCTCCTCGGCGGTCCGGGATCGTTTCGTCTGGTAGGCGGCCTCGTCGAGCCCGTCGATCCACTCGGCGCGGTACGCCTCCCACCCGTCGGGCGACTTCGCCGTCGCGGCGTACGCCGCGACCGCGGCCTCGTCAACGGGGTAGTCCGGATCACACGACGTGGGATGCGCCCCGCCGGGAACCTCGACGACGGTGTCGACCATCATCCGGTTGATCCGCATCCGGTGCTCACACCCGGCCGTCCCCCGCAGTTCAGCGGTCGGCACGACCCGTTCGGTCGACACGATCCGACCCCCGGGTGCCGCCGCCTCGAGCATCAGGTCGTCGAAGTACTGGTCCGGACCGGTGAACGCCGCGTTCCCCCGTTCATCGGCGACGTTGTAGTGCACCAACGCCGCGTCCAGATGCAACGCCGGCACCGCGATCAACTCCTCGGGCTCCCCACCCCCCGGGGAAGGGAACGGTGAGGTCACCGTCCCCAGACGCGGGTTGTGCGCCGCCACGTCGGTACCCAACCCGACCCGGGTCGGCAGGAACGGCGTGTTCCACGCCGCGGCCTGCAACGCCAGCAGGAACTGGCCCTCGTCGTACTCCTCGGCCGCCACGGCCCCGGACTGACGCGCGGCACGAAAATGCGGTTCCAACGGGATCGCGTCGAGAGACACGAACGCGAAGATCACCTTGGACACCTTGCCGGCCGCGCACAACATGCCCACATCGGGGCCACCGAACGTCGCGATCGTCAGATCGTCGATGTCCGAACGCACCAACGCCCGGATCAGCGCCATCGGCTTGCGCCGCGCCCCCCAACCGCCGATCCCGATCGTCATACCCGATTCCAGCCCGGCGACCGCCTCGTCGGGGGAGCGTCGTTTGTCAGCCATGGTCCTCAACGTTTCCCGTCAGAAAAATCAGCCTTGCCGCCCGTGGACACGAACGCCTCACGAGCCTCGTCACCCACCCCGATCAGGTTCATCTCGAAGGTGTAGGACTGCTCGTAACGGTACGACCGCTTCACATCCCACAGGTCGATCCCGTTCAACGACTCCTTCGCCGCACGGATCACCGCCGGAGACTTCTCCGCGATCTTCGCCGCGACCTTCAACGCCGCCTCCCGCAACTCCTCGGGTTGGACCACCTTGAGCACCGACCCGTACTCGGCCAACTCGTGCGCCGAGATCGTCGCCGCGGTGTACACCATCGCCCGCGCCTTGTGCTGGGGCACCAGACGGGCCAGATGCGTCGCCGCACCCAACGCACCCCGGTCCACCTCGGGCAACCCGAACGTCGCGTCCGACGCCGCGATCACGATGTCGGCGTTCCCCACCAGGCCGATCCCCCCACCAAGACAGAACCCGTGTACCGCCGCGATCACCGGGACCGGACAGTCGTACACCGACGCGAACGCCGCATAACACCCCCGGTTCGCCCCCACCAACGCCCCGAAACCATCCGTGGCCTGCATCTCCTTGATATCGACCCCGGCGTTGAAACCCCGACCGTCGGCCCGCAACACCACCACACGCACCGACTCGTCCGCACCGAGCGAATCCAGGATCCGGGCCAACTCGAACCAACCGGCCACATCCAACGCGTTGACCGGCGGATTGTTCATGACGACTTCAGCGATACCCCGGTCGTCGGTCTTGACGGTGATCCCCATCTGGTGCCTCGGTTCGGTCTGGTGCTCTGACGGTGCGTCAGATCCTGGGGGAGACGGTAGCCGGTCCGGCGTGGATCGGCGACGGTCAGACGACCCCGGCCCGTTGGACGCGTTGCAGGAACGCCCAACCGGGCAGCGTCGGCAGCCAGAACGTGAACAGGCGGAAGATCAACACGATCGCGCCGGCGGTGGGCGCGTCCACACCGGCGGAGATCAGTGCCGCGGTGAGAGCGGCTTCGATCCCGCCGACCCCGCCGGGGGTGGGCACGGCGGCCCCGACGGTGTTCGCGACCATGTACAGCGCCCCGATCCGGGCGAAGTCCATGTTCACACCCATCGCCGAGACACACAACGCGAACGCGGCGATCGTCGCCAGTTTCGCGAGCGCCGCCCCACCGAACAGCTGTCCGAGTTTTCGTGGCCGTCGGGCCAGTTCCGCGAAGCTCGCCAGCGCAGGCCCCAGTGTGCGCGACAACCACGGGACCACGACGCGCCGGCCCCAGGAGCTCAGGATCACCCCGCCGATGGCCGCGGCGACCGCGACGACCACCACGAGGGTCCGGGTCGTGGCGGGGAACTGGAAACGACTCAGTTGGTCCGACGCGCCACCCCAGACCAGGAACACGACGATCAGGATCGCCTGGAGGATCCCGCTGGCGGCGGAGGTGAGTCCGACCGCCGCTGCGCCGACGTTCAACTCGACGCCTTCGCGTTGCAGGTACCGGGCTCGCAGGGCCATGCCGCCCGCGTTCGCGGGGGTGAACCGGTTCAGGAACCCCTGGGCGAACATGATCTGGTTGGTCCGCAGGAACGGCAGGTCGACGATGAGCGAGCCCATCATCGACAGCGCGCCCCCGGCGTTCACGGTCAACACCAGGGCGAGCAACAGCGGCACGGCGGCCCAGTTCATGACCCCGAACGCGTCCGCGATGCTCCGCCAGTCCGACGCGAGCGTGAACACGTAGGACGCCAACACGACGCTGCCCACCAGCGACACGACACCACGAACGGTGACGCGGCCGACCGGGGCGAGCGTCACGGCCTCGGCGCCGACCGCTTCCTGGAGCCCGTCACGCAATTCGGTGAGCGACACCTCGGCGGTTTTCATCGCTTCCCGTGTCGAACCGCTGACGACCAGCGGCTGCAACAGCGGGAGGGTGTCGGTGATCACCTCGGCGTGCAGCCCTCGTCGTGCCGCAGCGACCGTCCGGTCGACACCGACCCGGGCGGCGATCGAACACAAGAGTTCGGCGACGTCGGCGGACAGGACCTCGTCGGTCGCGTCGATCGCCGAGAGGCGGAACCCGACCAGGGTGGCGCGCCCCTCCTCGACGACGACGTGGTCGACGTCGAGTGCGCCGTGGGCGACGCGGCGGGCGTGCAGGCGAGCCACCTGGCGCCACGTGTCGACCAGCATCTCCTCGGTGATGTCGGCCGGATCGAGCTGGCCCAGCGATGCGCCGTCGACCCAGGTCGTGATGCTGAGCGCCGCCTTGTCGGGCGTGAACCCGATGGCGACCGGCCGACTCGCGACGACGTCGGCGGCGAGCGCGAACGCGAGCCCGAGTTGTTCGTTCTCGGCCACCCGCCGGGGCGATCCGACGGGGCGTCGGGCGCTGAAACCCTTGGTCCGCAACGACCGCCATGCCCGCAGCACGAGGTCCTGGTCACGCAGGTCGCGACCCAGGACCAGCACGTGACGGTCACCTCCCGCCGGGTCGTGGGCCCGGAACCGGGGTGCGACCCGGTCGTGACCGGTCGGTGTCACAGCGGTCGTGGGGATCCCGATCGCCTCGAGGGTCCGTCGGATCGTGTCGGGGTCGATGCGCCGGTGCGGGGCGCCGGTGATCACCAACGCCGCCGACCCGGCGCACACGCCGACCGCCAGGATGAGCGCGAGGTTCATCGGGGTCTCGGTCATGGTGAGCACCCGCAGGAACGCAACCGCCACGACCGTGTACATGGCGATGCGGTACCAACTGCGGGGGACGAACGCCGCAGACACCGTGGCGACCGCTGCCGCCGCGGCGAGCAGCGGGGCGGACGGGAACGCACCGGATCCGATCCAGGACTCCACGACCCGGGACCGTTCCAGTTCCGCCGGCAGCCGACTGCCGAGGAACCGGCCGACCGACCACATCGTGAGCGCGCCGACCCCGGATGCCAGCACCACTAGGCCGAGGACACGCCAACGGCGTTCGACGATCAACCATCCGACCGCGACGACCGCGGTGACCGTGACGAGGATCTGCACGATCCCGACCAGCGCGAAGGTCAATCCGTCGGGAACGGTCCTGAGCAGACGTACCAGGTCGGTCGACACCTTGTAGATCGAGTCGGCGAACAGCCACGCGAAACCGGTCAACGCGGCGGTGACCACGGCAGCGACGACGAATCGGGCGACGTCCGCCGGGTGACGCTCCCATTCCGGAACCGCGTCCGTCGTCGCCGGTGTGCCCGTCACGTCACCGACTGTAGGTTCGTCGGCATCCCCGGGGACCGGTCGAACCCGAAATTCGGCGCCGGAACGACCCATGGTGCACTCCATCGCGAAATCCGGTGGAACCGGCCGGATCAGTGCAGTTCGTTGAACGCGAGCTTTTCGCCGCCCCCGTTGACCACCAACTGGGCGCCGGTGACGAACCCGGCCAGTGGCGACGCCAGGAACACCACGGCGTCGCCGATCTCGGCCGGCTCGGCGGGACGACCCATCGGTACCGTTCCGGACACCGCCGCAGCACCCTCGGGGCCGCCGTAGTAGTCGTCGAACAGTTCGGTGCGGACCATGCCGGCCGCGACCGCGTTCACCCGCACCTTCGGAGCCCATTCCATCGCCACTGATCGGGTGAAGCTCGCGAGCCCCGCCTTCGCGGCACCGTACGCGGCACTTCCCGGGGACGGGCGGATCCCCGACATCGAGGTGATGTTCACGATGCAGCCGCCATCTGGCTGGTCCGCCATGTGGCGGTGGGCGGCCGTGGTGACGTGCACCGCCGACAGCAGGTTCAGCTCGACGATCTTCGTGGAGAACCGGGCACTCGCGTCGGCCGCGGGCACCACCGGCGTACCACCGGCGTTGTTGACGACCACGTCGATCGACCCGAGGTCCGCCACGATCCCGGCGATGAGCGCGTCCACGGCATCGGGGTCGCGGACGTCGGCGCCACGGAACGCCTCGGCGACACGGGTCCCGTCGGTCGAGGAGGGAAGCACGTCGGGTTCGTTCCGGCCGCACACGACGACCGTCGCACCCGCGTCCAGCAATCGTCGGCTGATTCCACGCCCGACACCGCGCGAACCGCCGGTGACCAGGGCGACGCGGCCGGACAGATCGATCGTGATGGCCATGGGCCAAAGGCTGACACGACCGTCGTGGCGAGGCCAAAGATCGCCAATACGCTGCTGGACGAACCGTGACGACCGTCACCAGAACACGGAGGGGGCACGACAGTGACCGACACGACCGAACCGGACGTCGACGAGATGGAGTGGCACAGGGTGCTGGGCCCCGAAGGGCTCGACGACGGCCGTGTCATCGCCGCATCCGCGGGAACCCACACCGTCGCGGTGACCAGGTGGGACGGCCGTTACGGGGCGCTCGACAACAAGTGTCCCACCAGGGCGGCCCGCTCGGTGAAGGTTCGATCGAACACGGCCTGCTGCGGTGCCCCTGGCACGGCTTCGACTACGACCCGCTGACCGGCGAGTCACCCGGCGACTTCGGCGACCGGGCCACCGTCTACCCGGTCGAGGAACGCGACGACGGGGTTTGGGTGCAGGTCCCCAGGCGCCGGGTGCACCACCGGACGGTGTCCGACGTCATGGTCGACACGCTCATCGCCTGGGGCATCACCCACGTGTTCGGCATGGTCGGCCACTCCAACCTCGGCTTCGCCGACGCCCTGCACCGCGCGGAGGCCCGCGGCGACCTCACCTTCATCGGGATCCGCCACGAGGGCGCCGGAGCGTTCGCGGCGTCCGGGTTCTCCAAGCTCACGGGCCGTCCCGCGGCGTGTTTCGGGATCGCCGGCCCGGGATCGACCAACCTGCTCACCGGGCTGTACGACGCCAAGGCCGACCGGACCCCGGTGATCGCCATCTCGGGTCAGGTGCCCTCCAAGGTGCGTGGCCGGGGCGCCTTCCAGGACATGGACCTGAGCGGCGCGTTCAAAGACGTCGCCGAGATCACCCAGACGGTGCTGCCCTCGGCGGACCATTCCGAGCTGACCGCGTTCGTCGTGAAGACCGCGATCAACAAGCGTGGCGTCGGCCACCTGGTACTGCCCGACGAGGTGCAGACCGAGACCGTCGACGCCGACACCCCCGTCGCCGGTCCGGAGGGACGGACCACGTCGACCCGGGTCGCGCCACCCACCGAGTCGCTCGAGGCGGCCGCTGCCGCGATCGACGCCGCGAAACGTCCGCTGATCATCGTCGGTTACGGCGCCCGCGACGGCATGGACGAGATCACCGCGCTCGCCGAACACCTCGGCGCGCCGGTCATCACCACGTTCAAGGCGAAGGGGCAGATCTCGGACCACCACCCGCTCGCGTGCGGGGTGATCGGCCATTCGGGCACCCCGGTGGCGTCGTGGATGATGAACGAGTGCGACCTGCTGATGGTGTTCGGGGCGTCGTTCTCCAATCACTCGGGCATCGCGCCGTACAAACCGACCGTGCAGGTCGACACCGACCCGATGACCATCGGCCGGTTCGACCCCACCGACCACCCGGTGCTGGGTGACTGCGGGGTCACCGCCGGGCTGTTGCGCGGTGTCACCCGCGACGCGGCGACCGCCGGGCGTGACGACCAGGCCGCCGATGTGGCGGCCCGCTGGGAGATCTGGCGGGCCGAGAAGGCCCGCCGGGTCGCCGACGACCGGGGCAACGGTGTCGGCGCCGCGGCGATCTTCGATGCGATGGGACGCCACGTCCCCGACGACGCGGTGATCGCGGTGGACGTCGGCAACAACACCTACTCGTTCGGCCGGTACTTCGAATCGACGGACCAGTCGGTGATCATGAGTGGCTACCTGGGCTCGATCGGGTTCGGGTTCCCCGCCGCATCGGGCGCGGCGTGCGCCGCTCCGGCCCGGCGGATCTTCGCCGTGACCGGTGACGGCGGGTTCGGCCAGTACCTCGCCGAGACGACCACCGCGGTCAAGTACCGTCTGCCGATCATCCACGTCCTGTTGGACAACGGCGAGTTGGGCAAGATCTCCAAGGAACAGCGCGCGGTGGAGATGGACGTGTGGCAGACCTCGCTGCGCAACCCGGACTTCGCCGCGTACGCGGACCTGTGCGGGGCACTCGGGATCAGCGTCGCACGTCGCGACCAGCTCGACGACGCGTTCGAACGGGCACTCGCCCACGACGGCCCGGTGCTGATCCACATCCACCAGGACGTCGACCTCGTGTGAACCCACCGGTTGCAGGGGTCGTGGTGACCTGTGGGAAACTGGTGCGCCCGTCAACCTCGATCGAAGGTGAGCCGTGATGTCCCCCGGAACCCCGACGTCATCGTCGGAGCAGGTGGCCGCCCGCGCGGTGGACGCGGTCAAACGCTACGGCGACGGCCCGACGGCGGTCACCGCGCTCGGCGGGATCTCGGTCGACTTCGTCGCTGGCGGGTTCACCGCGGTCATGGGCGCTTCCGGGTCGGGCAAGTCGACGTTGATGCACTGCCTGGCCGGGCTCGACCGGCTCACCTCGGGCCGGATCCTCATCGGCGACACCGACCTGTCCGAACTCGACGAGAAGGAACTCACCGTGTTGCGGCGGGACCGGATCGGTTTCGTGTTCCAGGCGTTCAACCTGGTGCCGACGCTCACGGCGAAGGAGAACATCGAACTGCCGATGTCGCTCGCGGGGCGCAAGGTGGACGCCGACTGGTTCGACGAGGTGGTCGAAACCGTCGGACTCGCCGACCGTCTCACCCACCGTCCCAGTGAACTGTCCGGTGGCCAACAACAGCGGGTCGCGATCGCCCGGGCGTTGGTGTCCCGGCCCGAGCTGATCTTCGCCGACGAAC
>CAZVFF010000091.1:0-6756 GCA_964626395.1 uncultured Iamiaceae bacterium
ACGAGTTCCTGCTCGCCGACGACGGCACCGCGTGGTTCACGATCTACACGACCGCGCCGGCGGACGCGACCGACTTCGACGGGCCCGAGAACGCTCCGGTGATCGACGGCATCGTCCAGCAGGTCGACGTCGCCACCGGCAACGTGTTGTTCGAATGGCACAGCCTGGACCACGTCGGCCTGTCCGAATCCGCCGTCGACCGGGATCCGGAATCGGCCGATCCCTGGGACTGGTTCCACGTCAACTCGGTCCAACCGTCGGGGTTCGGCACGATCCTGATCTCGGCGCGCAACACCAACGCCGCGTACCTGTTGGACGAGGCGACCGGCGAGGTGCTCTGGACCCTCGGTGGGAAGAACTCCTCGTTCGACATGGGCGACGGCACCGGGTTCGTGTTCCAACACGACGCCCGTTTCCGGGGCGATTCCCACGTCACGATCTTCGACAACGAGACCGGTGACACCCCGGCCCGCCTGTTGGCGTTGGAGCTCGATCTGGACGCGATGACGGCCGAAGTCGCCTGGGAGCACACCGCGCCCGGCGACCTGCCGGCCCGGGCCCAGGGCAACCTGCAGCTGCTCGAAGGTGGCGCGATGGTCGCCGGTTGGGGTTCGGAGGGCACCGACGGGGACCGCAAGAACACCTCGACGATCACCGAGTACGCAGCGAACGGCGATGTGGTGTTCCACGCGCGCTTCGCGGGGAGCGGCGTCAACACCTACCGCGCCTACCGCCAGGTTTGGACGGGCCGACCCGACACCGACCCGGACGTGATCCGCACCGACACCGACGACGGCCCGGCGGTGGCGGTGAGCTGGAACGGCGCGACCGGAGTCGCCTCCTGGGAGGTGGTGACCGACGATGGCGTCGTGGCGTCGGCCGACCGTGACGGGTTCGAGACGACCATCCGCCTCGACGACGACCTCCCGACCGGCGCCATGATCATCCGGGCGCTGGATGCCGACGGCGAGGAGATGGGCAGCACCACGATCACCGGCTGACCGGGCGACGTCCGGGCGGGGTCAGCCGGTCGGGCGGACGACCAGTTCGGGCGGGCCCATGTAGAGGCTCCCGTAGCGGACCACGTCGCCGGTCCGGGGTGCGTGGATGACCTGGCCGTCACCGACGTACAGGCCCATGTGGGTCCCGCCGAAGTAGAACACCAGGTCGCCGGGTCGGATCTGGGACAACGGCACGGTCCGACCCTGGTTCATCTGGTCCCAGGTGAGGTGTGACAGCGTGATCCCGGCCTGGGCGTACGCGTAGAGCGTCAACCCGGAACAGTCGAACCCGATGGTGTTCGCGCCCTGCGCGATCCCGTAGGTCGGACCGTTCGCGCTGCCGCCACCCCAGGAGTAGGGGACCCCCAGTTGCGAGCGGGCCGCGGCGATGGCGATCGACGCGGCGGAGGCGTCCGGAGGTGCGGTGACCGCCGGCGGGCTCGTCGGGGTCGGTTCCTGCGGGACCGTCGGTGCCGGAGCGGACGGCTCCGGGGCCGGTACCGGTTCCGGAGTGACGGTCGGTCGTGGCTCCGGGTCCGGTTCGGCTTCGGCCCGCGCGCGGGCCTGCTCGGCTTCCAGGCGAGCTCGGACCCGTTCCCGGTCGGCGCGTTCCCGGGCCGCCTGGCGTTCAGCGACCAGGGTGGCCAGTTCACCGTCGATCCGCCGCTCGATGGTCGCCAGCTCGTCGGCCGCCTGTTCGGCTTCGCGTTGGGACCGTTCGGCACGTGCCTGGTTGTCCGCCGCCTGTTGCCGGTCGGCTTCGAGCCTCCGGGCCTGGTCGGCGGTGCGACGTTCGGCCGCGGTGAGCTGGTCGACGAGCTGTTGACGATCGCCCACGGCGAGGCTCTGGTACTCGCCGCGTTGGCCGAGCTTGTCCCCGTCGGTTCCCAGGACCGACCCCAGATCCGTCGACGAACCACCCGAGACGTACGCACGCAACGCGAAGGCCGACACCTCCTCCCGAGCCGAAGCCTCGTCACGACGTGCCGCGGCGAGGGCCTTCTCCTTCTCGGCGATCTGCTCGTCGAGGCGACTCGACCGGTACCGGGTCCGTTCGACCTCGGACGTGCTCGCGCGGATCCGTGCCTGCAGGTCGGTCATCTCGTTCGAGATCTGTTCCGCACGCGCCTGCAGGTCGCTGATCTCGTCGCCCTGTGCGGGGTCGACCGACAGGGCCGGGGTGACCAACAGCGCGATGGCCAGGGTCGCGACGAGTGTTCGGACACCGATGATCCGGGAGGTTCCGTTTCCGTTGGACAAGTCGGTCTTCCTCTTCGGGTGACGGATGGTGGGGAGGTGACGGGTCGGTGTGCCGGGACGCCCGACGCCACCTGCTGTAACGACGGAACATAGTACTAAGAGGTGTAGTAGATTACAACCATCGTAATATTCCGATCGAGCCGTCCACCCGTCCCACCGCAGCTGAACGGGGGTGGAACCCGATGTCGTTGCCGGACCCTGCGGACCGGTTACGGTCACGTGTCGATGCCTGGTCTCGCACCACCAGCGCCGTGCGGGGTGACCCGATTGCGCTCACCGCACGCCGTGACGGACGTCGCATCCGCTACGGTGCACCGAGCTCGGAGGTCACCGCGATGAACGCGAACCCGCAACTGGGTCCCCTGGAATCGAAGATCATGGAAGTGCTTTGGGTGACCGCCGACGCGGCGACCCCGGCGCAGGTACTCGAAGCGCTCCACGAGGACCTCGCGTACACGACGGTGATGACGATCCTGACCCGGTTGTGGAAGAAGGGGGTGGTGACCCGTTCACGGGAGGGGCGGGCGTACGCCTACGCACCGAAGGTGTCCAAACCCGAGTTCGTGGCCGAACGCATGAGCGGCGAATTGCACGGAGCCGCCGACCACGCGGCGGTGCTGAACCGGTTCGTCGACAAACTCCACCGTGCCGACGTCGAAGCCCTCCGGGACCTGCTGGCGGACCTCGACGAGCCTCGATGACCTGGCTGATCCTCCCGGTCGTGCTCGCCGCGACCAGCGCGTTCGGTGGGCGTGTCGTCCAGCGCCGTCTGCGGCCCGACTGGGCGACCTGGATCCTGACGGGCCTGTCGGTGCTCACCGCGGTGGCGGTCCTGTGGGCCCTCGGGGTCCTCGCCCTGGGGTTCGCGGCCGAGCAACCGGCCCTGGCCGGAGCGTTCGGATGGTGTTCCACGCTGGTCAAGACCCACCGGCACATCCCCGTGGCGGTCGGTGTCGGCGCAGGGATCGCCCTGGTGGCGAGCGGCGTGTCGGTCGTCGTGCGGGTCCGTGCCTGGCGCATCGCGCTCCGCACGAGTCATGCCGAGATCGTCGACGCCGACGAGCCCATCGCATTCGCGGTGCCGGGCCGTCCGGGACGGATCGTCGTGTCCGCCGGCATGTTGGCGACCCTCGACCCGGACGAACAGCGGGTGTTGTACGCGCACGAACGTGCGCACCTGCGACGCAACCACCACCGGTTCGTCGGCGCTGCGGATCTCGCCGCGGCGGCCGTCCCGTTGCTGGTTCCCCTCGCCCGGCTGGTCCGTTTCGCCACTGAACGCTGGGCCGACGAGGACGCGGCCACCGAAGTGGGTGACCGGCGCCTCGTGGCCCGGGCGGTCACCCGCGCGGCCCTGGCCGGGTCCGGGCCGGCGCCCGCGGGCGTGGCGCTCGGAATCGCCGGCGCGGGCAGCCGGGCGCGTGTCGAATCCCTGATGCGCCCCGCGATCACGTTGTCCGCGGTGACGGTCGCCTGGATCGCGGCGGCGGTGGGGGTCCTGACGATCAGCCTCGTGGGTTCGACCGTGCAGATCCGCGACCTGGTCGCGTTGTTGTCGCACGTCTGCGGACCCGACTGAGCACCGCCGCCGACGGCCGGCGTGGAACGCGCGGACTCAGCCTCGTTCGACCACGAGGGTTCCGGTCATGCCGGCACGCGCGTGTCCCGGGACGCTGCAGATGAACTCGTAGGTTCCCGGGTCGACGTCGGCGACCCCGGCGGTGACGGTGTCACCGGGCTCGACGTCGATCGCCAGGCCCAACTCGTCGATCGTCAGGTCGTGGAACACCGCGCCTTCGTTGCGGACGGTGATATTGACCGACCCGTCGGCGTCGACCGTGATCCGGTCGGGATCGAACCACATCTCCCCGGCGCGGACGGTGACCTCGGGCGTGTCGGCCAGGGCCGCGGACGATGCACCGCTGGATCCGCGGGAGGAACCCATGTGGCCGTGACCGCCGTGATGGCCCCAGCGTGGCCAGTCGCCCATCGCCGCGATGATCGCCACCGCGATCAGGGCCACCAGGATCACCATGATCATCAGGGTGCGTGGGCCGGATGTGCCCCGTCCTCTTTTTGCGTCCTCGAGTTCGCGTCGACGTGTCCGGAACTCGGCCTCGTCGATCTCCCCGGCGGCGTAGCGTTCCGCCAGGATCCCCGACGCGCGATCGTCACGGTCCCGGGAACCGCCCCGGACGACGACCACCAGCGCCGCCACCACCGCGGCGGCGAGCACGACCGACAGCGCAGCACCCCACCCGGAGGCCATCGCCGCCACGGTCGACATCACATTCCCCGGTCGAATCCTTCGCGTGTCTGCACCTCACGGACGTACGCGATGATCTCGTCGGCCTCGGTGTCGGACAGGCCCGGGACCGGTGGCATGTTGCCGAAGTCCCAGTGGTGCTGCACCGAACCGTTCGCGATCGCCGAACGGAACGCATCGTCGCCGTGGTGTGAGGGTTCGTAGACGATCGACAGCAGTGACGGTCCGGAGTCGGTCCCTCGCAGGTCCGCACCGTGGCAGACGGCGCAGTTGGCTTCGAACAGCTGTTTCCCGGCGGTGGACGTGACGGCGTCCCCCGCGGAGGAACCCCCCTCGGTGGAGCTGTCGCCGCTGGACCCGCACGCCGACACCAGGGCGACGAGCGCGACGAACACGACCGGGCCGATACCCCGAACGGCGCGGCGGTGGGCCCGCGGGGTGGCGGACGTTCGCGTCTCGGCCGTGGTCACGGGGTCGTGCTCGGATGGGACACGCATGGGCAAGGGCACCTCGGACCGTCGGTGGTTCGATCGACCCGGGATCGTAGCCGAACCGGTCGCGAAATACGACACGATGTAGTTCCATGGATCGGGTCGTCGCGGGTGCCCGGTTCCGGCACGGGAGGTCTCGTGCGGTCCGGTCGCGTGACCGACGTGTCGGCCGGCGGATCCGCGACGTGCCGGCCGGTCCTCAGCCGCCGTTGCGGGCGGCTTCGGCCAGGTCGGTCAACTCGCCCATGATGTGGGCCAACTCGAAGTCCTTGGGCGTGTAGACCCGGGCGACACCGTCGGCGATCAGGCGGTCCCGGTCCTCTTCGGGGATGATCCCTCCGGCCACCACCGGCGCGGTCACGCCCTCGTCGCGCAACATCTTCACAACGTCGGGGATCAGCTCCATGTGGCTGCCCGACAGGATCGACAACCCGATCACCTCGACGTCCTCGTCCCGGGCGACCGCCGCGATCTGTTCAGGCCGCAGCCGGATGCCCTGGTAGATGACCTCCATCCCGGCATCGCGTGCCGCGACCGAGATCTGCTCGGCACCGTTGGAGTGGCCGTCCAGGCCGGGTTTGGCGACCAGCAGCCGCACCGGCCCACCGGCCAGGTTCCGGTTGCGTTCGGCGACCGCGGCCAGCCCACCCAGTTCGGCGCCCTGGCCGACCGCGGCCGACACGCCCGTGGGCGCCCGGTACTCGCCGAATGCTTCGCGCAACGTATCGGCCCACTCACCGGTGGTGCCACCCGCGTGGGCCAGATCGATCGTGGCGGCCATGATGTTCTCGTCGCTCGCAGCGGCCCGCCGCAGCTCGTCCAGCGACCGTTTCACCGCGGTGTCGTCACGGTTCTGCCGCCACGCCCGAACATCCGCGATCATCTCGTCCTGCACACCCGGGTCGACCTTGAGGATCGCGCCCTCGCCACCCAACGGTGACGGAGCCGTTTCGGTGAACGAGTTCACCCCGATCACCTGCTGTTCCCCGGCTTCGATGCGTCGCATCCGTTCCGCGTGGGAGGTGACCAGCCGTCCCTTCAACTCGTCGATCGCCTCGAACGCGCCGCCGAGTTCCAGCACGTCGTCCAGTTCGGCCGTGGCGGCGTCGATCAACTCGTCGGTCTTGGCCTCCATCACGTGGGATCCGGCGAAGATGTCGTCGTACTCCAACAGGTCGGTCTCATAGGCCAGCACCTGCTGCATCCGCAACGACCACTGCTGGTCCCACGGGCGGGGCAGCCCCAACGCCTCGTTCCAGGCCGGCAGCTGCACCGACCGGGCCCGGGCGTCCTTTGAAAGGGTGACCGCCAGCATCTCCAGCACGATCCGCTGGATGTTGTTCTCCGGCTGGGCCTCGGTGAGCCCCAACGAGTTCACCTGCACCCCGTAGCGGAACCGCAACGCCTTCGGGTCGGTCACCCCGTAGCGTTCCCGACCGATCCGGGCCCACATCTGCGTGAACGCCCGCATCTTGGCGGTCTCCTCCAGGAAACGGATCCAGGCGTTCACGAAGAACGAGATCGACGCGAACACCCCGGGGAAATCGTCCTCGGCGACCTGCCCGGATTCCTTCACCGCGTCGAGCACGTCGATCGCGGTGGCGAACGCGTACGCGATCTCCTGACGGGGCGTGGCGCCGGCCTCCTGCAGGTGGTAGCTGCACACGTTCATCGGGTTCCACTTGGGGATCCAACGGTTGCAGAACGCGACCATGTCCACGATCAACCGGCGGGACGG
>CAZVFF010000091.1:6766-8733 GCA_964626395.1 uncultured Iamiaceae bacterium
CGCGGCTCAGGTACTCCTTGACGATGTCGTTCTGGGTGGTGCCACGCAACGCCTTGGCCTCCACGCCCTGTTTCTCGGCGTTGGCCACGTACAGGCCCAGCAGCCAGGCGGCGGTGGCGTTGATCGTCATCGACGTGTTCATCTCGCCGACGGGGATCCGGTCCAGCAACTGGCCCATGTGCCCCAGGTGCGCGACGGGGACGCCGACCTTGCCGACCTCACCGTTCGCGAACGGCGAATCGGGGTCGTACCCGGTCTGGGTGGGCAGGTCGAACGCGATCGACAGGCCCGTCTGGCCCTTGGCGAGGTTGGTGCGGTACAGCTCGTTCGAGGCCTTCGCAGTGGAATGCCCCGAATAGGTCCGCATCATCCACGGGCGGTCCCGTTCGTGGTTGACGCTGCTCGGGTTCGTTCCGTTCGCCTGGCTCATGGGGCCAGTCTCCCGCACGGGGCGGGTGTCGGGCTACCCGCGAGACCGCGCGTTCCCGCCGAACGCCGTCGGCTCCGCTAGGCCCAACGCCGCATCGAGGCGGTACAGGTAGTCGTCGCGGGTGATCTCCACCACACCGAGCGTGGCCAGGTGATCGGTGCGCCACTGCACGTCGATCAGGCGCCCGGCACCATCGGCGCCGTCGTCCCGCAACGCCGCGACCAGGTGCACGAGCGCGACCTTGGACGCGTCGGTCGCGTGGTGGAACATCGACTCACCCGCGAACAGCCCACCGATCGCCAGGCCGTACAGCCCGCCGACGAGGGCGCCCGTGGCCGGGTCGTACGTCTCGACGCTGTGTGCCCAGCCCAGCTGGTGCAACCGCACGTAGGCGTCGCGGATCCCGGTGGTGATCCACGCGCCCTTCCGTGCCGGATCGGCACACGCGTCGACCACGTCGGCGAACGCGGTGTCGATCCGGACCTCGTAACGGCGCAGCGACCGACGCAGCGACCGGGTGATCCGCAGCCCGTCCAGTGGCAGTACGCCCCGCTGGTCGGGGGACCACCACGCCAACCTGCGGCGCAATCGCACTCCGATGTGCATCGGGAACAGGCCCCGGCGGTACGCGGCCAGGATCGTGCCCGGTTCCAGGTCACCGCCCAGGCACACCACACCGTGCTCGTCGGCTTCGGCCGGGTCGGGGAACCGCCACGGCGACGGGGGCGGTTCGATCGGTGCGGGCATCGCCGCCCATGTTCGCGCCCCCGGGCGCGACGGGGGAACGCCGGGCGTCGTGGCGGTGTCCCGCACACGGGCCGGATCCGCAGGTGTAAAAATCGGTGTCACGGCCGGCCGTTCATCGCTCCGGCCTCTTGTCACGAAGACCGTCACGAAGAACCCCGGGCGCCGCACACCGTGCCGTCCGGGTGATCCATCGCCGAGGAGCCGAACCGATGACCACCCGATCCACTCCGGACACGCCACCGCCGGACCCGTCCACCGACCGACCTTCCGGCGGCGGGATCTGGGCCGTTGTCGCCTACGCCGACGTCGACGCCGGGATCCGTTTCGTCACCGACGTGCTCGGTTTCGTCGAACAGGTCCTCGTGCGGGACCCCGACGGCCGCGTCGTCCACAGCGAATACCGCTGGCCCGAAGGCGGGGTCGTGCAGATCGTCGGCGTCGACCCCGGCAACGTCTTCGCCCCCGAACCCGGCCGGACCGGTGGGCTGTACGTGATCACCGCCGACCCGCACACGGTCTGGGAGCGCTGCCGTGGAACCGCCGAGGTCGAGGTGATCCGCCCGCCCGAGGAACCCGACTACGACCCGGGCGGCATGGGATTCGCGATCCGGGATCCCGAAGGCAACATCTGGAGTTTCGGCAGCTACGCCGGCGGCTCCGGCGGTCGAGCCGCCCCACCCCCGGTTCGCGACGTCGACGGGGCGACGGGCACCCCTCCCGACCCGGCCGGCCCTCCCCGCGGGGCGGCCCCTCGGCGTCGCCGACCCGGCAAACCGCCCGGGTGGGGGGG
>CAZVFF010000092.1:0-8685 GCA_964626395.1 uncultured Iamiaceae bacterium
TACGCGACCCCGCGCCGTCGCCCGACCGGTGGGGACGCGACCGTGCTGACCCCACGCATCACGGTCGAGGCGCTCCGCGCCGGTTACGAACCGGTACTCGGTCCGATCCCCGGACTCCCCGACATCGGGTCCGCGCCGACGCCGTAGTCTCGGTCCCATGCACGACATCGTCATCCGTTCGGGGCTCGTCGTCGACGGGTCCGGCACCGAACCACGCCGGGCCGACGTGGCCGTCGACGGCGACACGATCACCGCGGTCGGCGACGACGTCGGCGCGGGCCGGCGGGTCATCGACGCCGACGGGCTCGTCGTCACCCCCGGTTGGGTCGACATGCACACCCACTACGACGCCCAGGCGACCTGGGACCCGGAGCTGACCCCGTCGGGATGGCACGGGGTGACCACCGCGGTGATGGGCAACTGCGGTGTCGGGTTCGCCCCGGCCGCCCCGGATCGTCACGAGTGGCTGATCGGGTTGATGGAGGGCGTCGAGGACATCCCCGGAGCGGCGTTGACCGCGGGCATCCGGTGGGAGTGGGAGACCTTCTGCGAGTACCTCGACGCGTTGGATCGCCGTCGCTACGTGATGGACATCGGCACCCAGGTGCCCCACGGCGCGCTACGGGCGTACGTGATGGGCGACCGGGGGGCGGACAACGAACCGGCCACCGCCGCGGACTGCGCCCGGATGCGGGACCTGGCCATCGAGGCGTTGACGGCCGGCGCGTTGGGGATCTCCACGTCGCGTACGCCGCTGCACCGGTCGGTCGACGGGGTGCTGGTGCCCGGCACGAACGCCGAGATGGACGAGGTGTTCGCGCTGGGTGACGCGCTGGTGGCGGCCGGCCACGGCGGGTTCCAGGGCGCCTACGAACACCCGGCGCTGTTGGGCGAGATGGGTTGGTTGCGCAACCTGGCCGAACGGACCGGCCACCCGGTCACGGTGAACCTGCAACAGGACGACCGCGCCCCGGACCTTTGGCGGGACATCCTGGGCGAGTTGGACCGTGCCGCGGCCGACGGCGTGCCGTTGTACGCGCAGGTGCACGGCCGACCGGTGGGGATCCTCATGTCGTGGGGTGCCACGGTCCACCCGTTCTCGTTCTCGAAGGCGTGGGGTCCGTTGGCGTTCTGTTCGCCGGCCGAACGGGTCGCCCGTCTCGGCACCCCCGAGACCCGGGCGGCGATCATCGACGGACCGGTCGACGACTCGATCCTGGGCGACTTCACCCGGTTCATCACCAGTTCGTGGGACAAGATGTTCTGCTTCGAGGGCGACACCGACTACGAGCCCGGCCCGGAGAAGTCCGTCGCGGCCCGGGCCGCGGCGTCGGGACGCTCCCCCGCCGAGGTCGCGTACGACCACCTGATGACCTCGAACGGCGAGGGCGTGCTGTACTTCCCGTTGTTCAACTACTCCAACGGCGACCTGGAACCGACGCTCGCGATGCACCGGCACGGCCGCACCCGGATGGGCCTGGCCGACGGGGGCGCGCACGTCGGGTCGATCTGCGACGGCTCGACGCCGAGTTTCATGCTGACCTTCTGGACCCGCGACCGCGTCCGTGGCGACACGATGCCCCTCGAGTGGATCGTCAAACGTCAGACCCGCGACACCGCGTTGCATTTCGGTCTGGGTGACCGCGGCCTGCTGGCGCCGGGCTACCGGGCGGACGTGAACGTGATCGACCACGACGGCCTGGCCGTGGATCCACCACGGTTGGCCCACGATCTGCCCGGTGGGGCGAAGCGGTTCGTGCAGGGTTCCACCGGCTATGTGGCGACGATCTGTCGGGGCACGGTGGTCCGGGCCGACGACGAGTTCACCGGCGAGCAGCCGGGGCGGTTGATCCGCGGCCCGAAGCTCGACCCGGCCACCGGGTCGATCCCCCCGTTCTGACCGGTCCCACCTCGGGCCACCCACCCCCACTGGCCCACCCACCCCTTTTCGAACTTCGTCACATCTTCGTGTCCAGGACACGAAGATCGCGCTTGATCCGGCAAGCACCCCAGCGCCGATCCGACCCGTCGGCTCCCGCGAACTTCGTCACACGATCGGGTCGCTGTCCCATCGACGTGACGAAGTTCGACGCGGTGCTGCCGTGCTTGCTGGATGAAGCGCGTCCGCGGGGTCATACACACGATCTCGTGACGAAGTTCGTGACCGGTGGTGGGGACGGGGTGGGGACGGGGTGGGGACGGGGTGGGGATGGGCTGGACACGGGCCGGACATCGACTGGACGTCCGCTGGACATCGACCGGAAGCGGCCTACCCTGCAGCCCATGGCCGCCATGCCCCCGATCCCGCCAGCTGAATTCGCGCTCGACGCCCGCTACACCTACCTGAACCACGCCGGGATCGCACCACTGCCCCGCCGGGCGGTCACGGCGATCACAGCAGCGGCAGAAGCCTCGGCGGCGGGCGGCTCGGTCGGCGAGGACGAACGATTCGAGGCCACCGACCTGGTCCGGGCACGGGCGGCCGCCCTGATGGGTGTCGACGTCGCCGACGTGGCGTTCGTGAAGAACACGACCGAGGGCCTGGGGTTCGTCGCCAACGGTCTGGACTGGAACCCCGGCGACCGGGTCGTCGTGCCCGACGCCGAGTTCCCCTCCACGATCTACCCGTGGTTGTCGTTGGCCGACCGTGGTGTCGAGACGGTCCGGGTGGCCCCACGCGGCGACGCCGGCGCGTTGGAGCTGGACGACCTCGCGGCCGCGCTCGCGACCGGTGGGGTGCGTCTGGTGGCGCTCAGCTGGGTGCAGTTCTCGAAAGGGTGGCGCACCGACCTGGCCGGGTTGGCGACGTTGTGCCACGACCATGGCGCGTTGCTGTGCGTGGACGTGATCCAGGGCCTGGGTGTGTTGCCGTGCCGGCTCGCCGAGTGGGGCGTGGACTTCGCCGCAGCCGATGCCCACAAGTGGCTGCTCGGCCCCGAGGGGATCGGCGTGTTCCACGTGGCCGCCGAACACCGGGACCGGTTGCGGGTGTTGGAACCGGGCTGGGCGTCGGTCGCGCACCGCATGGAGTGGGACAACCTGGACCTCGTCTACGACGACTCGGCCCGCCGGTTCGAAGGCGGCAGCCCGAACATGCTCGGCCTGACCGGTCTGGGCGCGTCACTCGAGCTGCTCGACGAGGCCGGCATCGATGCGGTGTGGGACCACGTCGACGCGTTGTGCAACCGGCTCTGCGACGGCCTGCCCGAACTGGGCGCGACCGTCCTGTCGGATCGACGCCCGGCCACCGAACCGGAGGGACGATCGGGCATCGTGACCTTCCGCGTACCCGACGTGGACGCGGAGGTGCTGCACGAACACCTGGAGGAACGAGGCGTGATCTGTTCCCCACGGGGCGGCGGGATCCGTTTCGCCCCGCACGGGCACACCACCGAAGCCGACATCGACACCGCGCTCGACACGCTCGGGACGCTCATCCGGTGACCGCCGACCGACGGTGCCGCCGATGAGCGCCCCACACGTCCCCGATGATCCGTCGATCGGGTCGAACGGCTTCGATGGCTTCGACGGGTTCGACGGCTTCGCCGATCCCGGTTTCGGACACGAGCCCGACGACGGGTTCGACACCCCGCCACGGAGACGTCCACTGCGTCAGGTCGTCGGTGCGATCATCGCCGCCGCCGTCCTGTTGATCGCCACACTGGTGGCACGCCCGATCCTGACGGACCCGCCCGAACCCGACCGGTCACCGGTTCCGACCCCGGCCGTGCCCCACGCGCCGCCGGAGGAAGTGCCCGCCTGAGCGGTCTACGGTGCAGGTCGTCATGGCACCGCGCACCGACTGGAATCCGTTGCTCCGGGCGGAGTTCGACAAGCCCTACTGGGCCGAGCTGCAACGCTTCGTCGCCGACGAACGGGCCCGGCACCCGGTCTACCCGCCCCGCGACGAGGTGTTCGCCGCGCTGCACCGCACGCCCTACGCCGAGGTGAAGGTCGTGATCCTCGGCCAGGACCCCTACCACGGTCGGGGCCAGGCGCACGGGCTGTGTTTCTCGGTTCGTGACGGCGTGGCCCAACCACCGTCGCTGCGCAACATCCTCGTCGAGTTGGAATCGGACCTGGGGATCCCCGCCCCCCGGAGCGGCAACCTGCAACGTTGGGCCGACCAGGGCGTGTTGCTGTTGAACACCACGCTCACCGTCCGGGCCGGTGCCGCGGCATCGCATCAACGCCACGGCTGGGAGACCTTCACCGATCAGGTCATCCGTGCGGTGAACGCCAAGGAAGAACGGGTCGTGTTCATCCTGTGGGGGTCGGCGGCGAAACGGAAACGGGAGCTGATCGACACGGACCGGCACGTCACGATCGAGTCGGTGCACCCGTCGCCGTTGTCGGCGTCCCGGGGGTTCTTCGGGTCACGGCCGTTCTCCCGGGCCAACGCCGCGTTGGTCGAAGCGGGCCGCGAGCCGGTCGACTGGCGTCTCGGGGACCCCACCGACTGACCGGCGACGGGTCAGGCGCCGTTGGTGGCGGCCATCGCGTGGGAGCCGTTCAGCCACGGCTGCCAGTCCGGGGCGGCGGTGACCCCCACCAGCAACCACGCCCAGCCCGAAGGCACCCTCGGGGTCACACCCAGGGTCCAGCCCAACTCGTCGAGGGTCCGGTCGGCCTTGTGGCCGTTGCATCCCCGGCACGCGGCGACCACGTTCTGCCAGATGTGTTCGCCGCCACGGGACCGGGGCACGACGTGGTCGACGGTGTCGCCCCGTCCGCCGCAGTAGGCGCAGCGACCCCGATCGCGGGACAGCACGTTGCGTCGGGTCAACGGCAGATGCGCCCGGAACGGTACGTGCACGTAGTAGCGCAGGCGGATGACCGACGGGATCGGCACGGTGAGTCGTTCGGAGTGGAACTCGCCGTTCGATTCGGACACGACGTCGGCCTTCCCGGCGAGTACGAGCACGATCGCGCGCCGGCTCGTGACCACGTGCAAGGGCTCGAAGCTGGCGTTCAGCAGCAGCGTTGCCCCCATCGGCGTGACTCCTCTCCGGATCCGGGTGCGGCACAGAACGCGATCCACGCTACCCGCAGGCGTGCGCCGGACGTGTCGATGGACGTGTCGATGGACGTGCTCACGTCCCGGTCCTGCGGGCTGCCGACCATCCGCTCGCCCTTCGCCCCCGGCCGGTGCGGCACCGTCCCGACCGGTAACCTTTCCGGTCCGATGACCATCCGGGACACCCGACGCGACGATTCCCACGCCGCGACGGAACGACCGGCGGCGGTGCCCGCACCGGTCGGGATCCGTTCGGGCTACCAACCGGCCCTCGACGGCGTCCGGGCGATCGCGGTGCTGATCGTCATCAAGTTCCACACCGCTGCCGACGGCGGCCTGGCGTTCCTGGCGGGCGGCTGGCTCGGCGTCGACGTCTTCTTCGTGCTCAGCGGCTACCTGATCACGTCGTTGCTGTTGTCCGAGCATCGACGCAACGGCCGGATCGACCTGAAACGGTTCTACGTGCGACGCCTGTTGCGCCTCGCGCCGTTGTCGGTGGCACTGGTCCTGGTGCTGTGGGCGGGCATGTTCTTCGAGTTGGACGCCCGCCTGGGATTGTCCCTCGAGTTCTCCGGCGGCGTGTCGATCCTCGCCTACTACTCGAACTGGTGGACCATGTGGCACCCGGGCAGCCTCGGTTCACTCGGGCACGCCTGGTCGTTGTCGATCGAGGAGCAGTTCTACTTCGTGTGGCCCTGGGTGGTGGTCGGCGCGTTCTTCCTGGCGCGCCGACGGGCCCGCGGGGTGGTGATCGTGTTCACCGCAGCGGCGGTCGTGACGATCGGCCTGGTCCGGCGGCAGCTGTGGTACCGGTGGACCGGACCGGGCACGATCGGTGACGACGCCGTCGACGCCTGGCTGGGCTTCTTCCGCAACTCGTTCCTGCGGGGCGACGCGATCCTGTACGGCTGCCTGCTGGCGCTCGTGTTGCACGGCGTGCGTTCCACCCCGACGCTGCGGCGGATCGTGGCGGTCGTGGCCGTCCCGGCGATCGTCGGCGCCGTCGTGATCGTCGGCAAGACGTATTTCAAGATGTGGCAGCCCTGGGTCGACTTCATCCCCGCCTGGGGCCTCAGCCTGTTCGGGCTGTGTGTGACGACCGGGATCGCCTGGCTGGTGGTGGCACCGGGCACGCTGTTCGCCCGTTTCCTGTCGCTGCGCCCGCTGGTCTGGGTGGGTCGCCGGGCGTACGGCATCTACCTGTTCCACCCGTTGGTCATCGCGGTGGTGCTGCACCGCACGTCGCTGACCCGTCTACCGTTCGAAATCACCGTGTTCGGCGTCACGCTGATCCTTTCGGGCCTGTCGTTCCGGTTCTTCGAGACGCCGTTCCTGCGTTTGAAGGAACGTTTCTCGTCGCGCTGACCGATCCGGAGTCGGGCGGCGGCCCCGGATCACAGCGTCCGCGGCCACGGCCCGGGGTCCGACCGCTACGATCGCGCCGTGCGGTTCGGCCCGGCCGATCCGCCGCGATCCGATCCGTCGAACGGCGAGGAGACCACCGATGGACCCGAATGGAGCCCGGGTACTGCTCACCGGAGCGACCGGCGGTCTGGGCCAGGCGATCGCCGGGTCGCTGGCGACCGCGGGTGCCCGGCTGGTGTTGACCGGTCGGCGCACGGAGGTGCTCGAGGACCTCGCCGGACGTCTCGGCGCCGAGGCGCTCGTGGCGGACCTGGCCGACCGCGACGACCTGGAACGGGTCGCGGACACCGCCCGTGGATGCGACGTGCTGATCGCGAACGCCGGGGTGGGCGGCGATGCACCGTTCACCGACGTGACCACCGCGGAGATCGACGCACGCATCGATGTGAACCTGCGGGCACCGATCGTGTTGGCCACGGCGTTCGCGCAGGCGCACCTGGCTGCCGGCACGCCCGGCCAGATCGTGATGATGGGTTCGTTGGCGGGTCTGGCCGCCAGCCCGGGGTCGCGCATGTACAACGCCACGAAGTTCGGGCTGCGCGGCTACACCCTGGCGTTGCGTCAGGACCTCGATGGGCGTGGCGTGGGGGTCACCCACGTGGCGCCCGGGTTCATCCGTGACGCCGGCATGTTCCACGAGGGCGACGCGCAGGTGCCCCGGGCGACGCGCACCAAGGCGCCGGGGGATGTGGCTGCGGCGGTGTTGACCGCGATCCGTGAGGACCCGGCCGAGGTGTTCGTGTCACCGACCGAGCTGCGGTTCGCGGCGACGTTGGCGACGGTGGCGCCTCGGTTCAGTGCGCGGGTTCAACGCCGTCTGGGCGCGTCGGGGGTCGGGGGGACGGCCGGGGACGCCTCGGGGTGACCGGGGTGCGCCCGGGGGCGGCCGCACCGGACGAGGCCACGTTGCGTGAACGGCTCGGCGTGCCCACCGACGCCGCCGAGGTGCTGGTCGTGGTCGAGTCGACCCACTGGGACCCGAACTGGTTGTTGACCTCGTCCGAGTATCTACGTCTGATGGTCGCCCCGACCCTGGACGCGGCACTGGACGCGTTGGCGGCCGACCCACGGCGGGTGTACAGCGTGGAGTGCGCGTTCTATCCCGAGGCGTACCTGCGGGTCCGGCCCGAACGCCGCGACGAGTTCGTGGCGTTCGCGAACCAGGGCCGGTTGCGGTTCACCGGGTCGGGGGTGACCACACCGGACACGTTGCTGCCCGAGGACGAGGCGATCCTGCGGGACCTGGCCGAGGGGTCACGTTGGCTTCGCGACCTGGGCGTGACCGCCGAGGCGCGCACGTTGTACCTGCCGGACAGCTTCGGCCACTCCCCCGGCGTGCCGGCGCTGTTGGCCGCGGCCGGCGTGGACCACGTGGCGGTCTGTCGGATCGACGGGATGCGCTTTCCCGGAGCGGAACTGGAACCGGCCGACCGCTACCCGTGGCCGGGCACGTCGGCGGCACGACTCGTCGACGAAGGTTCGGCCGATTTCCTCTGGCGCGCACCCGACGGTTCGGAGGTGCTGGCCCACTGGCACGCGTTCGGGTACGGCCACGGCGACATGATCGGCCACGCCGGTGCCACCCGGGTGATGGGCCTGCCCCTGGCGCGGCCGTCGCGGCGACCCGACCGGGTCGCGGCGCGCATCGAGGGGTTCCTCGACCAGTTACGGCCACTGGCGCGCACCCCGTACCGGCTGTTGGCGATCGGCTTCGATTTCTCGCGTCCGGTCCCGGGGTTGCTGGACCTGCTCGACACGTGGAACACGACCCGCTACGAGCACACCGGGGTGTGGGCGGTGAACGCCGGTCTGGACGACCATTTCGATCTGGTGGCGTGCCATCGCGACGAGCTGCCGGTGTTGGAACTCGATCCGAACCCGTACTGGACGGGCTTCTACGCGACCCGTCCGGCGTTGAAACGGGCGTGCCGGGACCTGGGCCGGGACCTGGTCGCGTTGGACGCGCTACGGGCTCGTCGTCTGCTGGGAGGCACCGGACCGTCGGCCGATGACCGGTGCGACGACGCCCGGTGGATCGCGGCGACCGCCAACCACCACGACCTGATCACCGGCACGTCACCGGACCGCACCGTGCGCCGGGAACAGTGGCCGTGGCTGCGCCGTGCCGCGGCCGAGCTCCGGGCTGTCATCGGCACCGACGACACGGCCGGTCACGGCGCGTCGACGGTGATCGAACCGGAAACCGACGTGGCCGAACGTTCCGGGTCGACGGTGACGGTCCG
>CAZVFF010000093.1:0-8684 GCA_964626395.1 uncultured Iamiaceae bacterium
GTGTCCGACGAGGAGTGCCAGGCCTTGTGGGTGAAGTGGGTGTCGGTGGACACCGAGTAGATCTCCACGCCCAGGCGCTGGAATTCGGCGTAGTTGTCGGCCAGGTCACCCAGCTCGGTGGGACACACGAAGGTGAAGTCCGCCGGGTAGAAGAACACGACCGACCACTTGCCGGCCAGGTCCTTCTCGGAGACGTCGACGAACTCGCCGTTGTGGAAGGCGGTCGCCTGGAAGGGTTCGATCTTGGAGTTCACGGAAGCCATGGATGTACCTCTCGATTCATTGGACAGTGATAGTCATCATATATCAAAGACAGTTCCCATAATAGTCGGAGGCCATCGTTCTTCTCGATGCCGTCGATAGCCTCCCCCTATGAGTGGTGACTCGAGCGCCCCGTCGCGAGTCGCCGTGGAACCGCGGATACGGTGGCCGACGACCGCGACGCACCACAGGAGCCCACCCGATGCGACGACCCGTCCTGCCCGATGGTCTGAACCACGTCCGGACCACGGCGGTGTTCGACAACGACACCGTGCCCGCCGGACTGTTGCGCACCCACCGGGTCGCCGACGGGGTGTGGGGACGACTCGTCGTGCACTCGGGTTCGGTCGGGTTCCTCTTCGAGGACTCACCCGGCGAACCCTCGACCGTCACGCCCGACGAACCCATGGTGATCCCACCGGGACGCCTGCACCACGTCGTCCTCGACGGCCCGGCCCGGTTCGCCGTCGAGTTCCACCGTGCCCCCGAGGCCGTGCCGGTCACCTTCGGACGCGAGAGCAGCGGCCTGCACGGTGGCGGAGCAGCCGGTGACGGAGCAGACGGTGACGGAGCAGACGGTGACATCGTCGACACGGAGATCTGAACGGACACGACTCGCGACGCTGACGGTCGCGATCGTCCTGATCGCGGGCACCGTCGGGTGCAGCGGATCGCCGACATCGGCACCGGTCGACACGGGCCGCTCCGGTCACCCCGACGCCGTCGCCGTCACCACGACCGGTGCGACCCGGGACGTCCCCGACCGGTTCTTCGGTTTCAACGCCGCGTCGATCGTGCAGACCGTCAACGCGGACCTGCTCCGCGACCCGGCGCTGCAGGACGAACTGGCCGGGTCCGGAACCCGGTTGCTGCGCGTCCCGACCGGCACCGCTGCCCAGTGGATCGACTGGCGGACCGGCGCGTTCATCGAGAACCCGACCAGCCCGTTCGCGTCGATCCCACCGGATCGTCGCGGCATGACGATGGACGACTGGGCCGAGCTGATCGCCCGGACCGGTGCCGAACCGGTCTGGGACCTGAACGTGCTCAACGCCGACCTCGACGACCAGATCGAGATGTTGACCGAAGCCGAACGGCTCGGCATGCCGGTCCGGTTCATCGAGTTGGGCAACGAACTGTGGGACGTGCGGTCGATCTACCCCGAGGTGTACCCAACCGGGGCCGACTACGCGGAAACGATGAACGCCTGGATCCCGGCGTTGCGGGAACGCTTCGGGGACGTGCACATCGCGGTGTGCGGCGCCGACCCTTCCGATGCGTTCTTCGCCGCGGTGTTCGGGGACCGGTACGTGGACTGGAACCGACAGGTCGTCGACACCGTCGTCGACGCCGACGCGATCACGATCCATCCCTACTGGACCCTGCCCGACCGGGCCGAGCCCGGTTCCGACGTGGCCGCCACCCTCGACGCCGGCCCCGACGCCTGGGACGCCGTCACCGCCGAGACCCTGGCCCGGGTCCCCGACGACCTGGACGTGTGGGTCACCGAATGGAACCAGGCGGCCTGGGGGTCGGACTCGGGCACCCAGATCTGGGCGCAGGCGTTGTCGGTCGTGACGGTCGCGATCGCCCAACTGGTCGACCCGCGGATCGGGATGTCGCTGGTGCACGACATCGTCGACGGCCACGCGAACCCGCACGACGTCGGGATCTCCACGACGTTCCCCGCGTTCACGAACGGTGCCGACGGTTCCGAACCGTTGGCGCGGACCGCGCTCGGCCACGCCCTGCCGCTGCTGTTCGACGCGGTCGGGCCGGGAACATCGGTGACACGTCTGGCACTCGATGATCCGGGAGTCGCCTCGGGTTTCGCCGGTGTGGCGATTGCCGGGGCGAACCCCGGTGCGGTGTTCGTGAACCGGTCGGCCGAACCGGTCACGGTCGATGCGGGTGACGTGCTGCCGGGCACCTGGACCACCACGGTCCTGTCCGCGGCCCCCGATGCGCAACCCGGGTGGGTCGCGTCCGACACGGTGGATCCGGTGACGGGGTCGACCGACGGGGTGATCGAGATCCCGGCGCACGCGCTGGTCCGACTCGCACGACCCTGACCCCACGACCCCGACCGCACGGCACCGGTCACATCGTGCAACATCGACCGTCCGCACCCCGGCGCTACCGTCGCGGGCACGTCGCGCCACGCGACCGGCCCGCCCCCGTCACGCCCGAGGTTCCACCGATGCGCCCGAAGCACCGTTTCCCTCGACCGCTGCTCGTACTCCTCGCGGCGTCGATCCTGGCGGCGGGGTGTTCGGGCGGCGAGACCGACGAGGCCACGGACACCACGACCGACGCCACGGTGTCGGTCGAACCCGGGGCGGGCGCCGTGGCCCCCGAGGACGAGGCCTTCTGCGACGCCTACGTGGCGTTCTTCCTGAGCGGTCAGGAGTTCCCGGGCGCGTTCGAACCCGAACCCGCCGATGACGCGGCGTTCCTGCAACAGTCCCGGGCGCTGTACACCAGCGGCGCGGACCACCTGGCCAGCGCCGAGGCCGCCGCACCACCGGAGATCGCCGACGAGGTGGCGACCATGGCCGACGCGTGGTCCACCGCCGCCGAGCAGGCCACAGCCGCGACCACCGCCGACGAGGTCCCCCGTCACTTCCTCGAGACACCCGAACTGCAGGCGGCGTCGGCCACCGTGGGCGACCACGCCCGCGCACACTGCGACATGGCCAACGCCATCGCGGCGCCGGACGCCTGACCCGCGTCACGCACGTCATCGGGAATGGCCCGGCGACGTCACGGGTTGAACGGTTCGTCGGGCCCGACCGACCCGGAAGCCCGAAGAACGGAGACCCGATGTCCGCGATCGTCACCTGCGCGTCGTGTGGAACGAAGAACCGCCTTCCGGCCTCGGTCACCGGCCGTCCCCGGTGCGCGAAGTGCAAGACCGACCTCGCCTGGGTGGTCGACGCCGACGACGACACCTTCGACGACGCCACGGCCACGAAGCTGCCCGTACTGGTGGACCTGTGGGCACCGTGGTGCGGGCCGTGTCGCATGGTCGCCCCCGCGGTGCAACGGACCGCCGAGGAACTCGCCGGGAAGCTGAAGGTCGTCAAGGTGAACGTCGACGACGCCCCGGGGATCTCGGAGCGTTACCGGGTCCAGTCGATCCCGATGTTGCTGATGCTCCGCGACGGCGCGCTGGTCGACGGCCACATCGGCGCCATGCCCGCGGACCGGCTCGGCGCCTGGGTGCGCGAGCACATGGGCTGAACCGTGCCCGCGCGCCACCGGGAGCCACGGCCGCGCACCGTCGCGGCTACTCGCGCAGTTTGGCGAGCAGGCGCAGCAGCTCCAGGTACAGCCAGATCAGGGTGACCATGAGCCCGAACGCGGCGTACCACTCCAGGTAGCGCGGCGCGCGGGCCTCCACGGCCCGTTCGACGAAGTCGAAGTCCAACAGCAGGTTCATCGCCGCGATGCCCACCACGACCAGGCTGAACACGATGCCGAGCGGTCCGGCCGAGAACACCGCCGGGTTCTCCATGCCGAAAAACGACAGGATCCACGACACCAGGTAGACGCCCAGCACGGCGACGGTGGCGACGATGATGCCTGTGCGCAGCTTCTCGGTCACCCGGATCATGCGGGTCACGAACAGGCCCAGCATCACCAGGAACACCGCGCCGGTGAGGAACAGCGCCTGCAGGACGATCCCGTCGTACTGCACGTTGAAGATCTTCGAGATCGCCCCCATCGCCAGGCCCTGCGCGATCACGTACAGGTTCGCGGTGATCCGGGCGATCTTCGGTTTGAACACCGTCACGATCGCCAGTACCAGGCCGACGATCCAGGCCGGCCACAGCCAGCCGGGGATCTGCGTACCGGTCACGACGGTCTCGCCGGCGGTGTTCATACCGGTGGTGATCCCCACCGCGTTCCACCCGAACCAGGCGGCGATGAAACACACCACGGCCAGGAACGCCGTGGCCGAGGCGACCCCGCCGACCCGCATCACGTCGTCGTCGGTGACCGCGCCCCCCGGCGGTGGCGCCCAGGTCGAGAACGCCTCGGCGGTCATCGCACCGGTACCCGCGCCCGAAGCGGTCGTGGTCGGAGCGGAACCGCGTGGCGCGTAGCCGTTGCGGTTCGTCGTGGTCGCTTCGCGGGCGAAGATCTTTTCCTGCAACACCGGATTGGAGCTGGCCATGGTCACCATTCTGGCCGAAAACGGGCCGGCGTCCCCCACCGGCCCTTCGGACCGGTCGGTGCGATCGCCCGAGCGGGGTTCGCGTCCGGGTCGCCGGTACGCGCCCCCGCCCGGTCGGGTCGACTCAGGGCTTGCCGATGCGGACCTTCCAGACCTCGGGGCCCTCCTCCTGGTAGTCCCAGGTGAACTTGCCGGTGTATTCGGCGTCGAACTGGTAGTACAGCGGCTTGGGGTCGTGGTCGTTGACCAGGATGAACGCCTCGCCGTCGCCCAGGCCGTGGTAGTTCTCGAAGATCAGTTCGTGACGGCGCATCGGGATCTCGTTGCGGACGTCCAGCTCGCGGTCGGCCATGGTTCTCTCCAGTGTCGGTGGGGTGTTCAGGGATTCGTCGTGCGGGTCGGGCCGTCGGGGGCCGTCTCCTCGGGCAGCTTGGCCAGATGGTGCATGACCCCGTTGATGCGTTGGGCACCCTTGGGGTCGTCGTCCTTCAGCGTCCACCAGGCCTTCCCGGCGAGCCGGTTGGCCGCCGCCGGGTAGCCGGCGTCACCCAGCATCCTGAGTGCCCTGGTGAACAACACGACCAGGTCCCGGTCCGCCGCGGGGCGGGCATCGGGGTCGGGAAGTGCTCCGGTTTCGGTCACGGTCGGCCCTGCTGTCGCACGGTCGCACACCCTAGACGAGTTTTTCTGTCGTTTGCCAGAGAAACCCCCTGTGCCGTACGGCACGGCGCCACGAGCGCGACCCGACGAGCACGGTTCCGTCGATCCGATCGGTGCGACAATGGACGCCATGGAACTCGACGATCTTCTCACCACGTCCGCGGACCCGACCCCCATGCAACGGTGTCTGAACCGTTGGCACGACTGCGTCACCGGCGACGCCGCCGCCCTCGACGCGGTGCTGGCCGACGACGCCGTGTTGCACTCCCCGGTGTTGTTCCGCCCCGTGGAGGGCAAGGAGACCGTCACCCTGTACCTGACCGGTGCGCTCATGACCTTCGTCGCACCCCACGATCCCCCGGCGGCGCCGGACCCACCCCGCGCCGACGGCTGGGACGGGCGGTTCCGGTACGTGCGAGCGGTCGTGGACCGCAACGACGCCGTGTTGGAGTTCGAGACGACGATGGCGGGGATGTACGTCAACGGTGTCGACATGCTGCGCTGCGACGACGACGGGATGATCGTCGACTTCAAGGTCATGGTGCGTCCGTCGAAGGGATTGGACGCGGTCGCCGAGATGATGGGTGCCGCACTCGCCACGCTGCAGGACGGCGAGTCGGGATGACCGACGACGCACCGCCGCGCGTGACCGGGTTGGACCACATCGTGCTGGTCACCGACGACGTCGAGGCCCTCGTGGCGTTCTACCGCGACGGACTCGGTCTCGCGACCGAGGACCTGGAGGCGTACCGCCGCGGCGACCGACCGTTCTGCTCGGTGCGGGTCGACCCCGGCACCCTGATCGACATCCGGCCCGGGGAACGCACCGGCGAGAACGTGGACCACTTCGCACTGGTCGTCGACGCCGACGTCGACGAGCTGGCGACCTCGGACCGGTTCGAGGTGGTCGGCGGCCCCTCCGACCTGTCGGGTGCGCGGGGCACGGGCCGGGGCATCTACATTCGGGATCCGGCCGGCAACACCGTCGAGCTGCGCAACTACCCGTGACACACCACCGCCGGACCGGTGTGGCGTACCGGGAGCGGTCCGGTCGGTCGGTTCAGCCGGTGTGGCGTTCGCCCCACGTCCGGCGGTCCGTTCGCCGAACACTCCACTCGTCGATCCGCGACCGGTCGGGGGCGAAGCCGTGCTCCATACCCCACAGCACCGCCCCGACGCGCCGGCGGGCGCCGATCTTGCGGTAGGCGGACCGGATGTAGGTCTTCACCGTGTTGAGCGACAGGAACAGCTGCTCGGCGATGTCCAGGTTCGAGTGGCCCTGCACGATCAACGCGAGCACCTCGGCTTCGCGCTCGCTCAACCCCTCGACCCGGCCCGGCCAGTCCGCACCCACGGTGAGCCGTCCCGGCCGGGGTGGATCGCTCACGACCACCTCACCGTCGTGGATCCGCTCGAGCGCGGCGACCAGGTCGCGGGCGGGAAGCGCTTTGGACAGGTAACCGGCGGCGCCGTTGTCCAACGCATCGGAGATCGGACGCGGGTCGAAATTCCAGGTGTGCACCACGACCTTCGCCGCCCTCGGCGATGCGATGAGGCCCCGGAAGTCGGCGTGGCTCGTGGACGGACGGGCGAACGCGTCGTACAGGGCGATGTCCACCGGGGCGCCGGGGGTGTCGGCCACGACGACCCGGTCGGCATAGCCGTCGAACATGCGGGCCACGCCACCCACGACGACGTCGTAGTGGTGGATGAGCGCCACGGTGACAGGTTCGCGCCCCCGCGGGTGGTCACCGGTTGTCGTCGTCACGTGCACGCCCCCTGGGCCGATTTGCCTATCCCCACCCCTGGGGGTGTAGTGTCTCATACGTGGTCGCCGGGGAGCCAATCCCGCTCTCTTCGACCAACCGGCGTGATCGTCTGCGTCGCCTCCCGCCCGGGAAGGGCTCGGGGCATCGACGAACGAGCGGTTCCGCCGCCGATCCTCTCCAACAGAAAGGACCACCCATGAGTGGGAACACCGATGAAGCCAAGGGTCGTATCAAGGAAGCCGCAGGTGACCTCACCGACAACGAGGACCTGAAGAAGGAGGGCAAGGTCGACCAGGCCGCGGGCAAGATCAAGCAGAAGCTCGACGACGCCAAGGACTGGGCCGAGGACAAGATCGACGACCTGAAGAAGTGACCCCCGCAGTGCCGGTCACGAACCGGTACCCGGGTGACCGAAGTGGCCGCTGGAACCGTCCGGTTCCGGCGGCCACTTCCTTTTGGCGCGGGGTCGGCCCGTAGGCTGATCCGTCGAGCGACCACCGCCACGCCCGGGAACCGGGACGTGTGTCGCACCGGTGGAGCCGACCCGATCATGGCCCCTGCCCCTTCGCCCCCCACCGGACCCGCGGACCCGCCCGCTGCCGTCCCGCTGCGTTGCCGGGGTCGGGCACTCGACACCGCGCGGCCGCTGCTCATGGCCGTGGTGAACGCGACCCCCGATTCATTCTCGGACCGGGAACGGCTCACCACCACCGGAGCCCGGGCCGAACGCTGTTTCGAACTGTTGGACGCCGGCGCCGACATTCTGGATCTGGGCGGCCAGTCGGGCATCACCGGCGTGCCCGAGATCCCCGAGGACGAAGAGGCCGCCCGGGTCGTGCCCCTGGTCGAGGCGGTGTTGGCCGAACGGCCCGACACGGTCGTGTCGGTCGACACGTACCGGCCCGGGGTGACCCGCGCGGTGATCGACGCGGGTGCCGCGATCATCAACGACGTGTCCGGTCTGGCGCACCCCGAACTGGTCGATCTGTGCGTCGCCGCGGGGTGCGGGCTGGTGGTGATGCACACCCGGGTCGCCCCGAAACACAAACTGCTCGACGCCGGCCTCTACGACGACGTGACCGGCGATGTGGTCGACATGTTGACCAACCGGCTCGCGGTCGCGACCGCACGCGGCCTGCCCACCGACGCCACGATCGTGGATCCGGGCATCGACTACGCCAAGACCCCGTACCAGTCCGTCGAGGTGCTGCGGTCGGCCGACCGCGTCGTCGCGTTGGGTCGCCCGGTGCTGTGGGCGTTGTCACGCAAGGACTTCATCGGCGCGGTCACCGGACGGGAACCGGCCGATCGGCTGCCCGGCACGCTCGCCGCGATCGGTTTCGTCGGCCGACGACCCGGGGCGATCTTCCGGGTCCACGACGTCGCCGAGACCCGCGCGTTCCTGGACGTGCAACGCGCCCTGCAGGACGGCGACGTACTCGCCCCGGACGCGAACCTGGCGGTCGACCTGCGGTGGGAACGATGACGACCTCCGCGCCCGCGACCGCGGACGCCCGGGCACTGGCCGACGCGAAGGGTGACCTGACGATCGCGGTGTGTCTGCCCGCCCACGACGAGGCGTCGACCATCGGGGCGATCGTCGAGGCGATCCGGAGCGACCTGGTGGAGGCGGCTCCCCTGGTGGATGCCGTGGTCGTGCTGGACGACGCCTCGACCGACGCCACCGCCGCGGTCGCCCGTGGCGCGGGCGCGACCGTCGTCACCGGCGCCGCGGTACTTCCCGAGGCGGGAACGCGGCGCGGCAAGGGCGAGGCGCTGTGGAAGTCGTTGGCGGTGGTGGACACCGACCTGGT
>CAZVFF010000094.1:0-8621 GCA_964626395.1 uncultured Iamiaceae bacterium
GCGGGTGACGACGAGGGTGACGATGCCGACGACCGATCCGCCGATGCCCGCGAACATCAACCCGTAGAGGATCAGGACCGGATCGACCCAGCCCAGGTAGAGGCCCAGCACGCGGGCGAGTTTCACGTCGCCGTAGCCCATCCCGCGGGGGTGGATCAGCCACATCGTCCCGAGCAGCATCCAGTACCCGAGCCCACCGACCGCGGCCCAGATCAGGTCCTCGGGGCGCCCCCGAACGAGCGAGATGACGACGATCAACGGAATCGAACCCAGCAGCAACGGCAGGTTGATGCGGTCGGGCAGACGAAAGGTCTGCAGGTCGATCACCGACAGCGCCAGCAGACCCGAGAAGAACGGCAGGAAGGCCAGCAGTTCCGGGCTCGGTCCGAACCGGACGGCGGCGAGCATCCACAGCAACGCGTTGATGATCTCCACGGCAGGCTGCCACCAGCCGATCCGCGCGCCGCATCCGCCGCAGCGTCCGTCCATGACGAACGTCCCGGCGACAGGGATCAGGCTCGCACGCGACGGTGCGACCTCGCAGGCGCCACACCGGGTCCAGGGTGGCCGGAAGGAACGTTTCCCGGGCGCGCGGACGATCACGACGTCGACCAGCGTCCCGGTGAGCAGTCCACCCAGGCCGCAGGCGATGATCAGTGCGATGTTCGCCACGGTGCGTGTTCCCCGGACCCGCCCGGGCGGGTCCCGTTCCGATGGCTCAGCTGCGGACCGAGCCCAGGAAACGACGCATCAGGTCCCTGTCGATCGCTCCGTCGGGGAGTTCGTCGAGGAGTTCTTCGGCGGCGACGGGGTCGGCGATGTCGGCGGCACGTTCCACGAGCGCACGGTGCCCGGCCGACAATTCTTCGATCTGACCCTCCAACGATGCGGCCTCCTCGGGGGACAACGCGGCACCGTCGACACCGACCGTGCCCACCAGCAGCGGTTCCGGCAACTCGTCGTCGCCGGCGCTGTCCTCGAACAGGGCACCCCGGTCGTCGTCGTCGTCGAGCGACGGAAGGTCGAGATCGTCGGCGCCACCGACGGCACCGGCGGGGAATTCGGGGCCCGTCCGGTCCGACGTGTCGGGATCGGACCCGTCACCGGACGCGAAGTCCGCTCGATCGTCGTACTCCACGATCGTGGCGAGTCCATCGTCGATGAGGCCCCGCACCTCCCGGAGCACGGGGAGTTCGCCCAGGCCGAGCCGTTCGCCGACCGAACCCACGGTGGCTCCCCCACCGATGGTCACCACGAGGCGCCAGCGGTCCCGATCCAGGGTCGTGGTCTCCTCGACCAGTTCGTCGACGAGCCGGAGGTCGGCGTCCAGGGAAGGGACCACCTCGGACAACTCCAACCATTCGGCGTGGGATGCTTCCGCATCGGCGATGATCGCCTCGACGTCCGCGGGCTCACCGGGTTCGTCGGCGGGGACGTCCTGGTCGAACAGGAACGAACCGTCGACCAGACGCAGGAGCTCGAAGAGCACCTCGTCGGCCGCGGTCGTCGTCGCCAGCGTGGTCTCGGCTCCGACGACGGCACCGCCGTCGAGGTACAACGCCCCGTTTCCCTGGTCGCCCTGCACGAGCAGCTGTCCGGTCTTGTTCGTGGTCGCCAGAAGACGCAGCACGTCCGGCAGCGCGAAGGTGTCGAGTGTTCCCTGCAGTGCCACAGTTGTTCTCCCTGTTCGGATCGTGGAGAGCGTTCGGTCCGACGGACTCGTCCCCCCGGTGGGATGCACCGCGGACCTCACCCGTACCCGGCTCCTATCGGCACCGGTCGGGCGGGTTTCAAGGATCCGCGGGCCGCCAGAGCCGTTCCAGTTCCGCGGCCCGGTGGGCGAAGGTGTGGTGGGCGAGTGTCCGTTCCCGCGCCGCGGTCCGGATCCGTCGGGCCCACGACGGATCCCGGCGGGCCCGGTCGACACCGGCGACGATCTCGTCGACCGAATCGAAGGTGAGGATCTCGGTCCCCGGTTCGTAGTGGGTACCCACGTCGTCCCGGTCGATCAGCTGCAGGGCCCCGACGCCGGACGCTTCGAAGGTGCGCATCGTGAAGCCGTCCTGGTCCCCGTGGATGTTCAGGGTCGCCACGGCGCCGGCCATGAGTCCCGCTCCGACGCCGCGGGACACCGACGGCGCAGCGGGAACGTCGGGTCGGGAACCGTCCCAGGTTCGGATGCGGTCCACGATCCGGTGGGACCAGTCGTTGCCGTAGGCCCGTACCGGCACGCCGCGGCCCACCAGCCCGGTGAGCACGGTCGTCCGTTGCGGGTAGCGGGCACCGATGAACACGACCTCGTCCGAGGGGATCCGGCTCCCGGCGTAGCCCGGGTCGAAGGCGAGGGCCACGTGGTGCGCGTCGATGCCGGTTGCACGCAATCCGGTCACGTCGTCGGGCGAATAGCTCGCGACCGCGCCCACCGAGTCCAGTCGACCCGGCGGATGCCGGGTGCGCCGCAACTCGTCGTAGAGCCACAGCACGTGCGGGAGGCCGCTGGAGGCCAGATCGTCCCAGAAGCGGTCGTCCAACAGGTCGCCCTTGACGACCACGACCACCTCGGGGGCGACCCGACGCAACGCAGCCCGGGCCCGTTCGGTGGCGACGCGCACGAACCGGTCCGTCCCCGCGCCGGGTCGGACACGGTCGAGGCCCTCGAAGACGACCTTGTTGCGCACCTTCGCGCGCAACCCGGGATGTTCGTCGTAGCAGCAGGTGACGACGTCGTGGCCCCGGGCTTCGAACCCTCGGGCGATCGACCGCCAGTAGTCGTGGAAGACCGGTGAGACCAACAGGACCCGACGCCGGTCCGTCACGTGGCCAGACCCCGCCGGGACAACGCGTCCAGTGCGTCGTCCCACACCGCCGAATCGGCGCCGGGTTCGTCCCATCCCTCGGCGATGAATTCGGCGACGGCATCCGCGGTCGAAACCCGGGGTGTGGGCAATCCGGCACGCCGCAGACGTTCCAGATCGGCGCACGCGTGGCGGATGTCGCCGGCGCGGTGGACGTCGACGTACTCGACGGTGCCATCCACCGGCGCACCCGCGATCGCGTAGCGGGCCAGGTCGGTGAGTGAGGTGCGGCGACCCGAACCGCAGTTGAACACCCGTGGTCGGCCGGGGTCGCCGGGTTGGTCCAACAACGCCCCGACCAGGCGCGCCACGTCGCCGACGTGGACGAAGTCCCGGGTCGCGGTGCCGTCGCCGTAGACCCCGATCGGACGCCCCTCCTTCAGCCGGGCGAGGAACGCGGCGAGCACCCCGGTGTAGGGGTTGTGCAGGGCCTGGCCGGCACCGATCACGTTCTGGGGACGCACGACGGTGACCGGTGCCGCACCCGCCGCGCCGTCGTCGAGCAGGCGTTCGCCGTCCACCTTGGTCTCCCCGTACACCGAAACCGGTTCGAGCGGATCGTCCTCGCGGGATGCGACCGGCCGCGCCGCGGAACAGCAGGTCCCGTCGGCGGTGGCCGGGTGGACGTCGCACACGTACCGTCCTTCGCCGTAGACCGCCCGGGAACTGAAGAACACCAGTGGCACACCGCGGGTCGCGCAGAACGCGGCGACCCGCCCGGTGCCCTCCACGTTGACCCGTCGGTACCGTTCGGTCTCGTACATCGACTGGCCCACCCCGGTCTCGGCGGCCAGGTGCACGACGGCCTCGACGTGGCCGACCTCGTCGAAGACCCCGTCGTCGAGGACGTCGGCCTCGACCAGGCGGCCGGTCGCACGGGCCCGGGACCGTTCCGGATCCAGGTGCACCTGGGGCGACAGGTCGTCGAGGTTCACCACGTCCCAGCCTCGGCCGGCCAGGTGGGCCGCCAGGTTGAAGCCGATGAAACCGGCTCCGCCGGTGACCAGGACCGTTCTCATGGCGCACTCCGTTCCGCCAGCACGTCCGCCGCGGCGGCCGCCATGTGCCCGACCGGGGCTTCCAGACCGGTCCACAGGTCGAACGCCCGCGCCGCCTGGTGGACGAGCATCCCGACGCCTCCCACGGCGTGCGCGCCACTCGCCCGGGCCGCAGCGACCAGCGGGGTGATCGGCGGGTCGTAGACCATGTCCAGGACCAGCTGGCCCGCGCCGAGCATCGACGGATCCATCGGCATCGTATCCGTCGACGTTCCGGTCATGCCCAGCGGGGTGGCGTTCACGATCAGGTCGGCGTCGCCGAGTCGATCGAGGTCGCCGAGTCGACCGCGGTCGCCCGCGAGGCCGGCCGCGATCCGTGCCCGTTCCACCGTGCGGTTGACGACGAGGACCATCGCGGCCCCCGCGGCCGCGAGCGCGGCGACCGCGGCACGGGCGGCGCCGCCGGCACCGATCACCGCGCAGGTCCGTCCGGCAGGGTCGAATCCCTCGTCGATCCGCAACGTGGCGACCAGACCGTCGCCGTCGGTGGAATGGCCCACCAGACGATCACCGGACCGGGCCACGCAGTTGACGGCCCCCAGCCGTGCCGCGGTGTCCGACAGTGCATCCAGGTGCGGGACGATCTCGGACTTGAGGGGCATGGTGACGTTCAGCCCACCCAACCCGAGGGTCCGCATCGCCGCGACCGCGGCACCCGCCCCACCGACGGGTACCTCGAACGCGCCGTACACCCAGTCGACGCCGACGTGCCCGAACGCGGCGTTCATCAACACCGGCGACAGCGAATGGCGCACCGGGTCACCGATGACGGCGGCCACGGTGGTCGTCCCGGTCGGGGTCGGTCCGGTGACGGTCACGGCGGCCCACATCCCAGGTCGGCTTCGTGGCAGGCCCGTTTCGCCTCGGCGAACTCCTCGGCCGATGCGGTGAACACGTGCCGGGGTCGGCCCTCGGCGTCGTCGGTCACGTCGCGCACGTACCACATCCAGTCACCGTCGGCGGGGTGTGCCGCCGCCTCCAGAGCGAAGTCACCGGGGGAGCCGATCGGCGTGGGCGGCAGGCCCGGTTGCCGCCGCGTGTTGTACGGCGAGGTGGATTCGTAGTCGACGTCCTGGCCGGTCTTCAATGCCAGGTAGCCGCTGGTGGCGTCGATCCCGAGCGGTTCGCCGGCCGCGAGCCGGTTGTAGATGACCCGTGCGATCTTCGGTGCCTCGTCGGGGTTGCCCGCCTCCGCCTGGACGAGCGACGCGACGATGAGCAGCTCGTAGTCGGTCAGACCCGACTCGATGACCTCGTCGGACGGTTGCAGGGCGTTCACCCGACGGGTCATCGCATCTGCCATCTCCTGGAGCAGGCCGGTCACGGTGTCCTCGTCGGTGACGTCGTAGGTCGCCGGGAACAACAGGCCCTCGTGGTCGTCCGTACCCGCGGGCAGCAGGTCGGTCCGCACCTCGCCGGAAGCCAACGCGGCACGGACCGAATCGGCGTCGAAACGGGGAATCGTCTCGGCGATCCGTTCGGTGATCTGCCCGAGGCGGAATCCCTCGGGGATCGACACCCTGGTGATCTCCGGTCCGAGGGGGCCACGGTCGAGCACATCGATCGCGGCGTCGGCCGACGAGTTCCGTTCGAACAGGTACCGTCCCGCTTCGAAGGGGCCGGCCCCCGAGGAACGGATCCGCCAGGTGAACGCCCGCGCGTTGCGGACGACGTCGGCCTCGGCCAACTGCGACGCGATGTCGGCGTTGCCCGCCCCGGGCGGGATCTCGACCTGCACCTCGGTGTGGGGGCCGTCGCCGGCACGCAACTGCAGCCGGTACCAGCCGTAGGCGCCGACGATTGCGACGCACACGACCAGGACCGCCAGGACCGACGCGGCGATGATCCGCCGGCGACGACGCAGACGACGACCCCGTTCGCTCACCGCGGTCCACCGCGGGCGTCCAACCAGCCCTGGAGGATCACCGACGCCGCGACGGCGTCGATCACCTTGCGACTCCGTTTCGTGTCCAGACCGCCGCGGTGCAGCGCGTCCTGTGCGGTGACCGTGGAGAACCGCTCGTCGTGCAACTCGACCGGCACGCCGACCCGGTCACCCACCTCGGCGGCCAGGGCACGCGCTGCGGCCGCGGCGGGTCCGTCGGTACCGTCGAGGGAACGGGGCAGACCCACCACGACCCGTTCGGCCTCCCATTCGTCGACACAGTCACGCAACCGCCGGACCAGATCCCCCACCCCGTCGTTCGGCCAGACCTCGTAGGCGGTCGCCACGCCGGTCGCGGTGTCACCGACCGCGACGCCGACACGACGGGAACCCGGGTCGATGCCGATCACCCGCACGCCGTGGGGCCTCAGGTCGACACGCCGAGCAGTGCGCGCGCGGCGTCGAGGGTGGCGTCGATCTTGTCCGCGTCGCGCCCACCGGCCATGGCCGTCTCCGCGTTCTTCGTGTTCCCCCCGCCACCCAGGGTGGCCGCGAGCTCACCGACGAGCCGGCCGGCGTGACGACCCGAATCCGGGGTGCAGCCCACGGCCAGGGCCGCGCCCCCACCCTGTGGGGACCCGCCGAGGACCACGCAGTCGACGCCGGAGGCGTCGCGGATCGCCAGCATCACGGCCCGCAGATCGTCGCGGGTCAGGTCGTCGACCCGGGCGACGACGATCCCGTCCCGGGCGGTGTCGACCAGGTCGCGGGCACGGGCGACCGCGAGCTGCTGGTGCAGTGCGGTCAGTTCGTCGCGTGCCGCGGCCAGTTCGTCGTTGCGGCGGTCGATCCCGTCCAGCACCTCCGAAGGCGACACCCCCAGGCGCGACGCGGCGTCGGCCAGGATGTCCTCGTCGCGGCGCAGGTACGCGAGCGAACCGAGTCCCGTGGTCGCCTCGATGCGACGCAGGTTCGATCCGATCGACGATTCGGAGGTCACCTTGACCAGACCGATGTCGCCCAGGGCCGCCACGTGGGTGCCGCCGCACAGTTCCACCGAGTGCCGGCCGGCTTCGAGGACCCGCACCACGTCGCCGTACTTCTCGCCGAAGAAGGCCATCGCCCCCATCGCGTCTGCGTGTTCCCTGGTGGTCTCGAAGTGCCGGGCCGGCGCGTTGTCGAGCACTTCGGCGTTCACCAGGTCCTCCACTTCGCGGATCTGCGCATCGGTCATCGCCTCGAAGTGGCTGAAGTCGAAGCGCAGCCGGTCGGGGGCGACCAGCGAACCCTGCTGTTTGACGTGTTCGCCCAGGACCTCGCGCAACGCCCAGTGCAGCAGATGCGTGGCGGTGTGGTTCCGGCGGATCGCGTCGCGTCGGGCCACGTCGATGGCCGCCACCGCGTCCTGGCCCGCTTCGATCGTCCCGTCGGAGACGCGCGCGGTGTGGCGGTGCAACCCGGGGAGCGCGTAGGTGGTGTCGAGCACCTCGGCGGTTCCCGTGTCGGTCGTGATCATGCCGGTGTCGCCGACCTGTCCACCGGATTCGGCGTAGAAGGGGGTGCGGTCCAACACGATCGACACGGTGTCGTCGTCGGGGTCGTCGGATCCGACCACGGCGATCACCCGCGCCTTGGAGATGTTCTCCGCTCGCCCGGTGAACTCGGTGACCCCGTGGGTGGCGACCAGTTCGGTGAACGTCTCGGCCAGGGGGCCGGTGTCGACGCCGGTGTGCCGGGAAGCGGCCCGCGCCCGGGCCCGCTGTGCGGCCATCTCGGCGTCGAACCCCTCGGTGTCGACGGTGAAACCGCGTTCCGACGCGATCTCGCCGGTCACCTCGAGCGGGAACCCGTAGGTGTCGTGCAACTGGAACGCGACGTGGCCGGGCACGGTGCCGTGTGCGGGCAGCTCGGCCAGTTCGGTGTCGAGGATCCCCAACCCGGTCCGCAGCGTACGCCGGAACTGTTCCTCTTCGCGTTGCAACACGCCGCGGACCAGGTCCGCCGCGTCGGCGACTTCGGGGTAGGCGTCGCCCATCACCTCGGTCACCCGCGCGGACATGGCCGGGGTGACCAGGTCGGTGACGCCCAACAGGTAGGCGAAGCGGATCGCGCGCCGGATGATGCGGCGCAGGACGTACCCGCGCTCCTCGTTGGACGGGATCACCCCGTCGGCCACCAGGAACGTCATCGTGCGTGCGTGGTCGGCCAGCAGGCGCAGCGCCACGTCGGTCGCCGGGTCGTCACCGAGTCGACGGCCGGTCAGATCCTGCGCGGTGCCCACCAGTTCAGCGAGCGTGTCGGCGGTGTACAGCCACGGGCTGCCCTGCAGGACCGCCAGGATCCGTTCCAGCCCGGCCCCGGTGTCGATGTTCTTCGTGGCCAGGTCGTCGAGGGAACCGTCGGCGTGGCGGAAGTGCTGCTGGAAGACCAGGTTCCACAGTTCCACGAAGCGGTTCTCCGCGTCGGGATTCGCCGGCCCGCCGTCGGGACCGTGGTCTGCTCCGTAGTCCCAGAAGATCTCGGTCGACGGGCCACAGGGTCCGGTCTCGCCCATCTCCCAGAAGTTGTCGGGCCCGCAGCGTTGGATCCTCTTCGCCGGGAACCCGATCGCGTCGATCCAGATCTGTTCGGCCTCGTCATCGTCGTCGTGGACGGTGACCCACATCCGGTCCCCGTCGAGGTCGAGGGTGGAGGTGAGGAACTCCCACGCGAACCGGATCGCGTCCTCCTTGAAGTAGTCCCCGAAGCTGAAGTTGCCGAGCATCTCGAAGAAGCTCAGGTGGCGTGGCGACCGGCCGATCGCGTCGAGGTCGTTGTGTTTGC
>CAZVFF010000095.1:0-8597 GCA_964626395.1 uncultured Iamiaceae bacterium
CCTACTGGGGTCGGCCCGTGCCCGGGTTCGGTGACCCCGACGCCCGCCTGATCGTCGTCGGTCTCGCGCCAGCGGCCCACGGCGCCAACCGCACCGGCCGGATGTTCACCGGCGACCGCTCCGGGGATTTCCTGTATGCGTCGATGTACCGGACCGGCTTCGCCTCGCAACCCACAGCGGTCAGCCGCGACGACGGGCTGACCCTCCACGACGCCTGGGTGACCTCGCCGGTCAAATGCGCCCCGCCCGACAACAAACCCACCGTCGGCGAACGCGACAACTGCATGCCGTTCCTCACCCGGGAACTGGAGATCCTCCCCTGGCAGGTGGTGATCGCCCTGGGCGGGTTCGGCTTCTCGATCATGGCCCGGCACTTCGACGTCCGACCCCGCCCGAAGTTCGGCCACGGCGTCGAGGTCGAACTCCCCGGTGGTCGCACGCTGCTGGGGTGTTACCACGTCAGCCAGCAGAACACCTTCACCGGTCGGCTCACCTCCGACATGCTCGACGGCGTGTTCGCCCGCGCGTCGGAGCTGCTCGGCCCATGACGGCCCGGACCGGGTGGGTCGATTCCCGCGGTTCCGCGGACCGTCGGTAACCTCTCCGACGATGTCCGCCCCCACCATGACCCGACCGGGCCGCACCGGCCGACGCCGCGTCGGCGCACTGCTGTCGATTTTGGTGCTGCTTGTCACGACCAGTGCCGCCTGTACCGGCCGCATGGACCCGACCAGCTACGGCGACGGCGTGCGCGAGGACTTCGTGGAAGGCTGCGTGGCCGGGCTCGCCCCCACGGACGGCACCGAGGACCGCAAGGCCGACGAGAACGCGGACCTGTGCGGGTGCATCTACGACGAGATGTCCGACAAGGAGACCGGGATCCCCTTCGACGACTTCAAGGACGCGCAGAGCGCGATCCGCAAGGACCCGACCGACCCCGAGAACTCCCTGGACAAGCTGATCCCCGAGTTCGACGGGTTCGTCGACACCTGCAAGGGGAAGACCCAGGCGGGGCCGCTCCCCGGGGACTGACGCGCACCCGAGCGGTTGCGCCGGCCACGTTCGGCAGGTCAGGATCCCATCCATGGACCTGACCTACCCACCAGAGGCCGAACAGTTCCGGGAGGAGATTCGCGCCTGGCTGGTCGAACATCTGCCCGAGGGCTGGTTCGACGACGACTTCGAGATGACCCCCGACCAGCGGGCCGCGTTCGACACCGAATGGATCGAGACGCTGCGCGAGGGCGGCTGGATCTGCGCGTCGTGGCCGACCGAGTACGGCGGCAAGGGCCTGTCGGTGATCGAGAACGTCGTGTTGGCCGAGGAGTTCGCCCGGGCCCACGCCCCCCGACGGGCCGACTTCTTCGGCGACACCCTGGTGGGGCCAACGATCCTGCAATGGGGGACCGAGGAACAGAAGAAGTGGTTCATTCCCCGGATCCTGTCCGGTGAGATCACCTGGTGTCAGGGTTTCTCCGAACCGAACGCCGGATCGGACCTCGCCTCGCTGGCGACTCGTGCCGTCGCCGACGGTGACGAGTGGGTCATCGACGGCCAGAAGGTGTGGACCACCCAGGCCCAGTACGCCGACTACTGCTTCGTGCTGGCCCGCACCGACCCCGACGCGCCCAAGCACCGGGGCATCTCCTACCTGCTGGTCCCCATGGACCAGCCCGGCATCGAGGTCCGCCCGATCGTGCAACCCGACGGTTCCGCCGAGTTCAACGAGGTGTTCTTCTCCGGTGCCCGCTGCCCGATCGACAACGTCGTCGGCGGGGTCAACAACGGGTGGAAGGTCGCCATGACCACGCTCGGGTTCGAACGGGGCGCCTCGGCCACCGTCTCGTACCGACGGTTCGAAAAGGAGCTCGACGAGATCATCGACATCGCACGCGCCAACGGACGCATCGACGACGCCGTGGTCCGCCAACGCCTGGCCGCGCAGTGGAGTCGGATCCAGCTGATGCGCATCAACGGGCTGCGCACGCTGTCTTCCGCGCTCAGCGGGAAGAAGGACGCGGGCGTGTCGGCACTCGGTGCGATGAACAAGATGATCTGGTCCGAAACCCACCGGGACACGATGGAACTGGCGATCGACATCCTGGGCATGGACGGCCAGATCCTCACCGGTTCCGCCGACGACGAGTTCATCCCCGGGGTGGGGCGCCGCCAGATGGAACAGAACTACCCGGCGTCGCCGATGCAGGTCTCGTTCTTCTTCTCACGTTCGGAGACGATCTGGGGCGGCACCGCGCAGATCCAACGCAACATCGTGTCCGAACGGGTACTCGGCCTGCCCCGGGAACCACGCCCCGACGCGAAAACGGGTTGAGCACCCGCCGTGCGCGGAGGATCGTCCGGGTAGCGGGGTAGAATTCCGTCTTCATGCCTGTCGACCCCACCGGGCCGGAACGCCGTCCGGGCAGCGCCGCGACCGCGTCGGAGACCGTGCGGGCGAAGTCCCCCACACCCCGCCGCGCCCGTCGGTCCGGTCTGCAACGTCTCGTGCTGGCCGCCGGTTCCCTGGCCACGGTGCTGGTCCTGCTGGTGGCGAGCGTCGTCGGCTACTTCAACTGGCGTCTGGGCCAGATCGACCGCATCGACCTGGGTCTGGTGGAGACCGAATCCGGTGAGCCCGAGAACTACCTGCTCGTCGGATCCGACTCCCGTGCCGGGGTCGCCGAAGCCGACCTCGACTCGGGCGGGTTCCTCGACAGTGAGGAGTACCAGGCCGATCCCGACGGTGCGGGGCGGCGCAGCGACACGATCATGGTGCTGCGGGTCGACCCGTCGTCGAAGACCGCGCAGTTGCTGTCGTTCCCACGGGACCTGTACGTGCCGATCGCCGGCACCGATCGCAGTGACAAACTCAACGCCGCGTTCGGGATGGGTGTCGACGTGCTCGTCGACACCATCCAGGAGAACTTCGCCATCCCGATCAACCACTACGTGGAGGTCGACTTCGTCGGCTTCCAGAAGATCATCGACTCGATGGGTGGCGTGGACCTGTACTTCGACAAACCGATGTGGGACAGCCACACCGGCCTGGACATCACCGCGCCGGGTTGTCATTCGCTCGACGGGTCCCAGGCACTCGCGTTCGCGCGCTCGAGGTACCTCTGGTACAACACGCTCGGCCAGGACTCGGTGGACACCTCGTCCCTGCGGTACCTGACCGACCACCAGATGTCGCTGAACGGCTGGGAATCGGACGGTTCGGCCGACCTGGGCCGGATCAGCCGGCAGCAGACCCTGATCCGGGCCGCCCTGCCCCAGGCCGAACGTGCCGCGTTCCGCAACCCCACCACCCTGAACTCGATGGTCGCATCCGCGGTCGGCAGCCTCACCGTGGACTCCGCGTTGACCACCGGGCGGATCATCTCGCTCGCCGACCGGTTCCGGGGTTTCGACCCCGACGATCTGCTCACGTACTCCTACCCCGGCACCCCCGCGAACTCGCCGACCGCCGGGTCGATCCTGGAACCCGACACGAAAGCCGCGGCGCCGATCCTCGCGAAGTTCCGCGGTGAACCGCCCGGGCCGGCCGAGGTCGGGGTGCCCGTCCGCGTGCTCAACGCCTCCGGCGTGCCGTTACAGGCCGCGAACGTCGCCGGGGCCCTGGAACGGGTCGGTTTCGACATCGAAGGCACCGGCGACGCGTCAGCCGAAGGCATCGGTGAACTCGAGGTCACCCAGGTGCGGTACGCCCCCAGCCGCGCCGGCGACGCGTTGCTGGTCGCGATCCACCTGAGCGCACCGGTGGAGATGGTCCCCCTGGAGGGTGCGACCTCGGAGGTGATCGAGGTGATCACCGGCACGAACTTCACGACCGTGTCGACCGAACGCCGTGAACTGACCGAAGACGAACTGCCGGCGACCACGGTGACGACCACACCGGAGAAACGCTCCGAGCCGGCCGGGACGACCACGACCGTGATCGGCGTCGTCCCCGACCAGTCCGGTGGCGGCTGCTGAGCCCGACGGGCGGCCGATGTGCGAACTCGGTCACAACGGCGTACGGTCGAAGGCGGGTCGGGGCGTCGCCGGGTTCGTCCGTACCGTCACCGATCGAACATCGAAACCAAGTGAAAGGAACCATCTGATGGCTTTCGAATTGCCCGCCCTGCCGTTCGACCCCAAAGCACTCGAGCCGTACATGAGCGCCGAGACCCTGGAATTCCACCACGGCAAACACCACGCCGGCTACGTGACGAAGCTGAACGCCGCGATCGAGGGGACCGAGAACGCGGACAAGTCCCTCGAGGACATCATCAAGGGCGCCGAGACCCACTCGGGTCTGTTCAACAACGCCGCCCAGCACTGGAACCACTCGTTCTTCTGGAACTGCCTGACCCCGAACGGTGGCGGTGCGCCCACCGGTGCGGTGGCCGACGCGATCGGTTCGTCGTTCGGTTCGTACGAGAAGTTCGCCGAGGAGTTCACCAACGCCGCGCTGACCCAGTTCGGTTCGGGTTGGGCCTGGCTGGTGACCGACGGTTCGAAGCTGTCGGTGGAGAAGACCCTGAACGCCGACCTGCCGCTCAAGCACGACGCGAAGGCGCTGTTGACCGTCGACGTGTGGGAACACGCCTACTACATCGACTACCGCAACGCCCGCCCCAAGTTCGTCGAGACGATCCTGGAGAAGCTGGTCAACTGGGACTTCGTGAATCAGACGCTCGAGAGCTGATCGTCACGGCCACCCGGCGGGTCCGTACCCGCACCGGGATGTCCACCGTCCGGAACCCGGCCCGTGTGGCCGGGTTCCGGCGCGTCCGGGCGCACCAGGCCGACCACGCGATCCAACCCCTCCAACACGCCGGCTGCCGCCACCAACAACGCGACCGCGACGATCCCGTCGGCCCACCAGTGGTTCGCCGTGGCCACGACCGCCCAGGTCGTCACCACCGGGTGGACGACCGCGAGCCAACGCCACGGCGAGACGCTCGCGGTGACGAACGCGACCGCCACCAGTACCGCCCAGGTGACGTGCACCGACGGCATCGCGGCGAGCTGGTTCGACAGCCCCGAGCCGCCCTCGCCGTAGACGGACTGGCCGTAGACGAGGCCGGTGTCGACGAACCCCAGATCGGGCAGGAATCGGGGCGGTGCGACGGGGATCGACTGGATCGCCAGGCACGCCCCCGTCGCCAACGCCAGGATGTTGCGGATCCGTCCGTAACGGTTCCGGTGCCGGAAGAACAACCACACCAGCATCACGCCCAGGGCCGGGACGTGCAGGTACGCGTAGTACCAGTTCGCGAACCGGATCAGCTGGTCCCAGGTCATCGACCAGCGCTGGACGGTCAACTCGTCGGGCAGTCCGACGGCGAGTTCGGCGTCGTGGATCCACCGGGCGTGGTCGATCGCGCCCGCCGTCTCGGTCACGGTGAGGGTGAACACGTACTGCCACAGCGAGTAGAGCGCGGCGATGACGGCGACCTCGCCGACGACGGTGCGTGCCCCGTGGGCGAAACGCAACCCACGGGACATCTCGGGGTGTCGGGGCAGGCGAGCGGCGACCGCCCAGATCGCCGCGCACGCGATCGCGAGCCACACCCCCTGCTGCCAGGTGATCCACACGTCGTCGATTCTTCCACCCGTGCCGCCCCGGGTGAAGCGCCTCGCCCGGTGTGGCGGGAGATGTGGGCACCGAGGGAGTGGTTCGGGTTCGACGGCGGTAGTGTCGCCACGTCGACTCCGGTCGCTCCGCCCCTGATTCGTTGATGCCCTCCCCGCTGACCTCGATCCGAGACCTGCCGGCGCTCCTGCGCGACGACCCGGCGCTCATCGGTGTGCTCGGCCGTTCCAACGTGGTGTTGTCCGCGTCGGATGCGGCCCGTCCACTGGTGCTCGCGAACCTGGCCGAACGCAACCAACGGCGTCCGGTCGTGGTCGTCACGGCGCGTACCTCGGAAGCGGAGATGCTGACCCGCGACCTGGCCGCCCACCTTGGCCGTGACGCGGTCGAGTTCTTCGGCGCCTGGGAGACGTTGCCCTTCGAGCGGGTCTCACCGACGCCGGAGACGATGGCCGGCAGGTTGAAGGTGCTGTGGCGGTTGCGTGGGGCCACCGAAGGGGACCCCGACCGGGTCCCGTCGGTGGTCGTGGCGCCGGTGCGCGCGCTCACCCAACGGCTCGGTCCGACCTCGCCGTTCGCGGAACCGCTCACGGTACGCAACGGCGCGACGTGCGACCGCGACGAGTTGGCCGCCTGGCTGGCCGGTGCCGGTTACCAGCGCGAACCCCAGGTGGAACGGGCCGGGGAGTTCTCGGTCCGCGGTTCGATCGTCGACGTGTACTGCCCGACCGCCGACGCGCCGGTGCGGATCGACCTGTGGGGCGACGAGATCGACCGGCTCACCACGTTCTCGGTCGGGGACCAGCGCAGCGACGACAAGATCGACGAGGCACGCTTCTTCGCCTGTCGGGAACTGCTCGCCGACGACGAGGTCCGTCGCCGGGCCGCCGGGCTGATCGCGTCGGAACCGTGGGGACGGGAACAGTGGGAACGCCTGTCCGAGGGACTCGTGTTCGAGGGAATGGAGTCGTGGCTGCCCTGGCTGGTCGACGACGACGAGGTGCTCGTGGACCGTCTCGGTGACGACGCCCAGATCGTGCTGTGCGAACCGCGTCGCCTGCGTGACCACGTCGTCGAGCTGACCGACGACGAAACCGACCTGGCGGACACGCTCGCCCGCACCTGGGGTGCCGCGGACGACGCCGACGAGGTCGTCTGGCCGCGTCTGCACGTCGAGGCCGAACGGGCGTTGAACCCTCCCGGCGCGGCCTTCGTCGACCTGGTCGCCACCCCGGACTCGCCCGACGCGGCCCGCGTGTCCACCGTGGGCTGGAACGCGGTGGCCGGTGATGCCGAGGCCCTTCCCCGTCAAGTCCACGACCTGGTCGGCCGCGGATTCCGGATCGTCGTCGTCGCCGACTCCGACGCGTCGGTTCCCCTCCTGGAACGACTCTGTGCCGAACACGGTTTCACCGCCGAGATCGTCGTCGGACCGATCCGCCACGGCGCGGTGTTCACCGACGTCGCCCTGGGTGTGCTCGCCGAAGCGGACCTGACCGGCCGCAGACGCGCCCACCGGCGCCCGCGGCCGCGGCGCGCCGCGACCCGCTTCTTCGAGGACCTGTCGCCCGGCGACTTCGTCGTCCACGCCCAACACGGGGTCGGGCGTTTCGTCGGCGTGGTCACCCGCACCCTGTCGGGGATCAGCCGCGACTACCTGCAGCTCGACTACCGCGGCGACGACCGGCTGTTCGTCCCCACCGACCAGATCGACGCAGTCCGCGCCTACTCGGGTGGGGACGACCCGAAACTGAACCGTCTGGGCGGCAACGAGTTCGCCCGCACCAAGGCGTCGGTCCGGGCCGAGGTGGACCGCATCGCGTCCGAACTTGTCGTGCTCTATCAGAAACGGTTGACCACACCCGGTCACGCGTTCGCTCCGGACACCCCGTGGCAGGCCGAGATGGAGGACGCGTTCGAGTACGTCGAGACACCCGACCAGGCCCGTGCGATCGTCGACGTGAAAGCCGACATGGAGGCCGAGAGCCCCATGGACCGGCTCGTCTGCGGTGACGTCGGGTTCGGCAAGACCGAAGTGGCGTTGCGCGCCGCGTTCAAGGCCGTGCAGGACGGCCGTCAGGTCGCGGTGCTGGTGCCCACCACGTTGCTGGCCCAACAGCACTACGCGACGTTCGCGGACCGCTTCGCCGGGTATCCGATCCGGGTGGAGGTGCTCAGCCGGTTCCTCACCGACGCCGAGGCCCGCAAGGTGATCGCAGGGTTGGCCGACGGGAGCGTCGACCTGGTCGTGGGTACGCACCGGTTGCTGTCCAAGAAGGTCGCGTTCAAGAACCTGGGTCTGCTGGTCGTCGACGAGGAACAACGTTTCGGGGTGTCCCACAAGGAGGCCATCAAGAAACTCCAGGTCGGGGTGGACACCCTGACCCTCAGTGCGACCCCGATCCCGCGGACCCTCGAGATGAGCCTGACCGGGATCCGGGACCTGTCGTTGCTGAACACCCCACCGGCGGAACGCCGCCCGATCCTCACCTACGTGGGTGAATACGACGAACGGGCCGTCGCCGAGGCGATCCGCCGGGAGCTGCTGCGCGAAGGTCAGGTGTTCTTCGTGCACAACCGGGTGCGCGACATCGACCGCACCGCGGCACGGTTGCGAGAACTGGTCCCCGAGGCGCGCATCGCCGTCGCGCACGGCCAGATGGACGAGGGCAGCCTGGAACAGGTCGTCCTGGACTTCTGGGACGAGGCCTACGACGTGCTGGTGTGCACCACGATCATCGAATCGGGCATCGACATGCCCACGGTCAACACCCTGGTGGTCGACGGTGCCGACCGTTTGGGGCTCGGCCAGTTGCACCAGCTGCGCGGCCGGGTGGGTCGGGCGGGGATGCGGGCGTACGCGTACCTGTTCACCCCCAAGGACAAGGTGCTCACCGAAACCGCGTACGAACGGCTCAAGACGATCGGTGAAGCCACCGAGCTGGGATCGGGGTTCCGGATCGCGATGCGTGACCTGGAGATCCGGGGTGCGGGGAACCTGTTGGGCACCGGCCAG
>CAZVFF010000096.1:0-8574 GCA_964626395.1 uncultured Iamiaceae bacterium
GCTGCCCACCCGCCACGCCGCAGGCCTGCGCCAAAGCCGGCGGCAACGTCTTCTACACCGAACCGACCGTCGTCGACGGCGAACAACGCGAAGGCTGCTACCAGGACGACTCCTCCTGCATCGCCGACATCCCCGCCGAGTTGTCGAACGCTCAATGTGACCCCGACGACATCCTCACCAAGTCACTGGCCGCCGCTGCAGGACTGGGCGCGGTCATCGCAATCGACGGTGACATCATTGCGGCAATAGGTGCCGGTGCAGCCACGATCACGGTCGGAGAGGCGATCGTTGTGGGCGTGGCTGCACTGATTGCTGTCGGTGTCGTGTGGATCCTGATCAACGGGATTCCCGTGCCGTTGACGATCGGCACCACAGACCCCCAGGCGATCGCGACCGTCGACGCGGATGCCACCGTCATCGATGACGTGACCAACCGCATGCCGACCGTCGCGGCCGACAATCCCGGCTACACCGGAGACGCACTGAAACTGGCCGCGAAACTTGCCATGTACGGTTGTGTCAAGGACCTCGCACTCGACAGTTTGATCGGGTTCCTCGGCCCGTTCGGCGCGGCCGTCGACCCGATCACCGGCATGGTCGACGGAGTCATCCCGCGGCATGTTTGCGAACTGATCCCGGTCTATGAACCCGGAGGGAGCACGGCACCGGGTGCCAAATCGATGGTGTCCGCCACTCTCCACATCCGCGACGTGCTCTACGGAGAACAAAACGGCACCGACACGCAGCCTACGAACCCTCCGACCCCGCAGACCCAATGGCAAATCCTCACCAAAGCACCCCACCCTGACGGCGAGACACGCAGCTACTGGCACTCGGAGCCGCCCTACAATTGCACCGGTTCCGGCGGATCGCACTGTGACGAATGGCCATGGTTCAAGACCAAGCAAGGCGGGCCAGGAGCCCACCTGCGGATCATCGACGGCTACGAGAATACGAACGGAGGAACCGACCTCAACAGCTTCTACTCGAAGTGCAACGTCGCCAACGACGGATCGTTCCTGGTGATCCCCCGATCAGCACACGAAATCACCAGCCAGGAACGATCATTCCGCTTTTGCCCGGGACAACCATGAGTGATGATCAATTGGCGGATCGAGTTCGAGCATTCGACCGGATCCTCGGCATTCCACCGGACGCACCATGGTTCTACCCGCCGATGACCAATGATCTGATCCTTGCCAGCGAACAAGCCCTGGGACACCGAATTCCCGACGACCTTCTCGAACTCTACCGGGTGCACAATGGCGGGCAGATCTTCGACTATTTCGACTGGGTTCCCATCTCAGATCGCAACGAGTCACGTTACTCACTCGATCATTTCGACCTCGACTGGTTCGTCACCGAGGAAGTGGCCGAGCACGCAGCGTTCATGCCAGGGCCACGGACTCTCGGGGTAGCGAGTGCCCCGCATAGAATGATCCTCTATGACATGGACGAACAGCCCGGCCGACTGCTGTACCTTGAGATAGTCGCGGACAATACGCTCGTCCCATTATGCAGATCGTTACGGGCCTTCGCTGAATATCACCTCGCATTGGCGCATGGGGGCTACTCCTATCTGGCTGAGGCGGGGCCGCGTTTCGGGATCGGTCCTCGCCAATTCGGGGAGTGGTCCGATGTTTTTGTAGGCAGGCTGGTTACACGGTGTCTAGAACACGGCGTCAACCCTGCCTACCACCTCGGGACCGACGTCTGGCTGGAGCATCCCGAGGCCGCCGACTTCTCCGTCAGCTGACCACGGCAATCGCACGGAATCACGAGCCGAGGGGGCAACTGCCCACTGGTAGGCGGGCCGGATCTCAATCCGAGTAACGGTCCCGCAGTTCGTTCTTGACGATCTTTCCCGAGGCGTTGCGAGGCAGCTCGTCGACGTGCTCGATACGTTCGGGCAACGCCTGGACACGCAGGTCTCGGCCCTTCAGGTACTCCTGCATCTCGACCATTTCCAGCCGCGCCGCGCGTCCTCCTCAAGCGCTCGCGTGGCACCCACACAACCCGCCGCCACCGTGATACCGAGCCGCACGGCCCACCCGGCTGCGCCGTGGTGCCCGCGCCCTTGTCGATGTGACGACTGTCATATACCGTCAACGGAAAGGCGCGCTCCAGGAGGTCGATCATGCGAACCAGGAACAGGTGAGCTGTCCGGGATCATGACCGAGATCTCCGAACTCCGACCGGTACTTCGACCTCATCGGGATCGACCACGACGCGCCCTGGCTACGCCCGCCCGCGACGGACGCACAGATCGCTGCTACCGAACACGCGCTGGGTTTTCCACTTCCCGCCGACTTGAAACAACTGCTGCGGGTACACAACGGCGGCGCACTGCTCGATTCCGAACAATGGACCGGGGCCCATGGAGACGAAGGACGCGGCCTCGTCGAAATCTCGACACAACTGCAACAACAGTCGTTCCCCGATCTGCGATTCTACGGACTACTGGGGACCGAACCCGGGCCCCGGGCATTGGCAATCGCGGGCGCATCTCAGACCAACATTCTCTACGACATGGACACCGAGCCCGGACGCCTCCTGTATCTCGATGTCCTCAGTGGCCCGGCGGTTATTCCCCTGTGTCGCAGCATCTCGACGCTGATCGAATGTCACATCGCGCTCGCCCGAGCCGGTTTCGTCACGTTGCAACCGCTCGGTCCGTCGGTGATCGGACCCAAGGACGAGGTACGGGACATCCACCGCGCCCACCACGTCGCCTACGTGGGCCACGGAACAGAGGACTGGCTCTCGTGTCCGGGTTCGGCACACTTCACGATCGACTGACCCGCCGACGACCAGTGACCTCGGTGCACCCAACGGACCCTGCTGATGGGCGTTCGGTTCCCAGCGGGACCCCCGTGGACCCACCGGACCATCACGGCGTCGAGTTGGCCGACTCAGTCCGAGTAGCGGTCCCGCAGTTCGTTCTTGACGATCTTGCCCGACGCGTTGCGGGGCAGCTCGTCGACGTGCTCGATCCGTTCGGGCAACGCCTGGACACGCAGGCCCCTGCCCTTCAGGTACTTCGGCATCTCGCCCATTTCCAACGGCGCCGCGTCCTTCTCGAGCGCCAGCACGGCCACGACCATTTCGCCGCGCTCCTCGTCCGGCACGCCGACCACGGCGACGTCACGGACCCGCTCGTGTTCATACAGCAGGTCCTCGACCTCCTTGGCGGACACGTTCTCACCCTTGCGGATGATCACGTCCTTGAGCCGGCCGGTGATCCGCACGTAGCCCTGTTCGTCGATGACGCCCAGGTCGCCGGTGCGGAACCAACCGTCCGCGTAGCCGTCCGCGCTCAGGGACTCGTCCAGATAGCCGCGCATCAGCTGGGGTGCCTTGGCCTGCAGTTCGCCCTCCTCCCCGACGCCGACGACCCGTCCGTCCGCGGGTGACACGGCTCGCAGCTGCACGCCGGGCATCGCACGGCCTTCGGTGTTCGCGAGCTTGTCGTCGGGGTCCTGCACGTGGGCCATCGTCAGGATCGGCGCCTCGGTGAGCCCCCACCCCGAGATGATCCCCTGACCGCCGAGTTCGTTCTGGATGTCGTAGTGCAACTGCGGTGGCTTCGGTGCCCCACCACCGGGGCAGTTCCGCAGGTGCGGGAACAGTTTCTCCTCCCCGTGTTCGCGTTGGGCCGCCAGGTAGGCCATGTGGAAGAACGTCGCCGAACCGGCCATGGTGACGTCGTAGCGGGACGCCAGCAGCGGCGTCTCGGTCGGGTTGAACCCCTCGGTGATCACGTTCGACAGCGGGTACATCAGCGACGAGCACAGCCAGATCGCCCCGGCGATGTGGGTGACCGGGAACGCCATCAGGTTGCGGTCGCCCTCCACACAGCCCAGGCAGTCGCACATGCCGCGGGCGGTGACGATGATGTCGCCGTCGGAATGCTGGGCACCTTTGGGGTCCGAGGTGGTCCCCGAGGTGTACATCAGCCAGGTGACCGGCTCGTCGTCCCGGGTCGCAGGCGGTTCCGGTGCGGGCGGCAACGTGGCCGGGTCGCCTTCGGGCAGGTCGGGGGTGGCGGACAGGATCGCCATGGCCGAGCCGTTGGCGTCACGGACCCGTTCGGCCATCGCCACGTAGTCGAAGCCCTTCCATTCCCCGGGCACGATGATCAGCTTCGACTTCGCCTGGTTCGTGATGAAGCCGACCTCGCGGTCCCGGTAGATGGGGATGATCGGGTTCTGGGTCGCCCCCAGTCGGCACAGCGCGCCGATCAACACCAGCGAGGAGTGCCAGGTGGGCAGCATCCAGGTCACGACGTCGCCCGGCCCGATGCCGTGTTCGCCCGCCAGCCCCGCAGCGGCCTTCTCGCACGCCTCGAGGTAGGCGCCGTAGGTCATCTCGACCCCGGCATCGTCGATGGTCATCACCACGTCCGGCGACTCGGCCGCACGCTCGGTGATCAGTTCCCAGATGTTGCGACCGCTGAGCATCGACGTGCCCCTCTTCCTCGTGACGTTTCTGACGAGGCGTCAGTTTAGAACCTCGCGTCCGCCCATCGAGGCGAACGTCAGGCACAAGCGCCTCGCCGGGCGACGCTCCACACCGGGGCGCTCGGCAGGCACGATGTCCGCCGCAGCGGGGCCCGGGTGGCGGGACCACCCCTGGGCGAACGGCGATATCCTCACGCCATGGACGATGGCGACGCCACCTTCGACCCGGCCATGCTCACCGTGGCCACCACCCGCGGACCGGTACACGGCGACCACACGCGCGGCGCCTACCGGTTCCTCGGGATCCCGTACGCGGCGCCCCCGGTCGGGCCACTCCGCTTCGCACCACCGCAACCTCCGGCGCGTTGGGACGACGTCCGTGACGCGACGGGGACGTTCGCCCAGGCGCCGCAACCGCCCGACATGATGACCCAACTGTTGGGCCCCGACGCGGTGGTCCCGCCGCAGTCCGAAGCGGACTGTCTCACCCTGCACGTGTGGACCCCGGCTCCCGACGACGCACGACGACCCGTGATGGTGTGGCTCCACGGCGGCGCGTTCGTCAACGGATCCGGGACGATTCCCTGGTACGACGGCGCCCGACTCGCGGGTCGTGACGTCGTGGTCGTCACCGTGAACTACCGGCTCGGGGCACTCGGTTTCCTGCACCTGGCCGACCTCGCCGGCGACGGGTTCGCCGGTAGCGGCAACGCCGGGATCCTCGACCAGGCCGCCGCGCTCGGTTGGGTCCGCGACAACATCGCCACGTTCGGTGGCGACCCGGACAACGTCACGATCTTCGGCGAGTCCGCCGGAGGCATGAGCGTGGGAACCCACCTCGCCCTGCCCGCCTCGAAGGGACTGTTCCACCGGGCGATCGCGGAATCGGGCGCCGCGTCCAACGCGTCGGACCCCACGCGGGCCACCGACGTGGCGGCACGCCTGTTCGCCGCGCTCGAGCTTCCGGTCGGCGACGTCCGGGCCCTGCGGGCGGTACCCACCGCGGACCTGGTCGCCGCACAGGCGAAGGTGTCGGCCGAGGTCGGTGACGTCGACGGTCTACCTTTCCAACCGGTCGTCGACGGGACCGCGCTGCCGACCGCGCCACTCGACGCGATCGGCCGTGGCTCGGCCGCGGGTGTGGACCTGCTCACCGGCACGAACCTCGACGAGATGCGGTTGTTCTTCCTCACGGTGCCGGCACTCAAGCCCGGCGACGACGCGACCCTGCTGCGACGGGCGCACCGGTTCGCCCCCGAGGACCCCGAGGGACTCGTCGCCGCCTACCGGGCCGCGGAACCCGACGCGACCCCCGACGCGCTCGCCGAGCGGATCTCCACCGACCTGGTGTTCCGCATCCCCGCGTTGCGCATGGCCGAGGCCCACGCCGGTCACGGGTCGCGTCACGTGTACGAGTTCCACCACACCTCGACGGCCTTCGGCGGGATGTTCGGATCCACCCACGCACTCGAGATCCCGTTCGTGTTCGACAACCTCGACGCCCCCGGCGCCGCGGCACTCACCGGGGACATCACCGAACCGATGCGCGCGCTGGCGACGAACATGGCCGATGCGTGGACCTCCTTCGCCCGGACGGGCATCCCGACCGCCGCGGGCCTACCCGACTGGCCCGAATGGGATGACCCGGACCACACCACGATGATCCTGGACACCGAACCGCACACCACCGACGACCCGACACGCGCGTTGCGTCCCGTTTGGGCCCGCGCCGGTATCTGACGGGACGTCAGCTCGGACCGGGCACAACTAGGCTGCCCGCCGTGGACTACTGGGCATCGATCGCTTTTCTCGACACCGAGGTGCAGCTCGAGGCTGCCCGTTGCGCCGAGGAGTACGGCTTCGCGGGCGTCGCACTCCCCGACCACCTGTTCTGGTCGGACGCACTCGAGGCGACCTACCCGTACACGCCGGACGGCAAGCCGATGTGGACCGCCGACATGCACTGGCCGGACCCGTGGGTGATCATGTCGGCGATGGCCGCGATCACCAAGCGGATCCGGTTCACGACCAACATCTACGTCGCGCCGGCCCGGCCCCTGTTCACGGTCGCCAAAGCGGTGTCGACCGCGGCGGTGCTGTCGCACAACCGGGCGATGATGGGCGTCGCGGCCGGTTGGTGCGAGGACGAATTCGTCCAGAACGGCCAGGACTTCGCGGGCCGGGGCAAACGCCTGAACGAGATGATCGAAGCCCTGAACCTGCTGTTCACCGGCGAGTCGGTCAGCTACCACGGCGAGCACTACGACTTCGACGACATCCGTATCGCACCGACCCCCGACGAGAAGGTGCCCGTCATCATCGGCGGCAACTCGAAGCCCGCCATGCGACGTGCCGCGACGTACGGCGACGGCTGGATCCCCGCGGCGAGTTCCACGCCCGAGCAGATGGAGACGATGTTGGCCGACATGGCGAAGCTGCGCGCCAAGGCCGGGCGCGAGAACGAGCCGTTCGAGATCATCGCGGCGTTCCACGCCCTGCCCGACAAGGATCTGTACGCCCGGTTCGAAGAGCTCGGCGTCACCGGCGTGATGCAGGCCCCGTGGTTGACCCGCACACCGGCCAAGGACCGCTACGGCTACGACGCCGACCACGTCCGGATGCGCATGGAGCAGTTCGCGGAGACCTTCATCGCCTGACGACAACCGGTACGGGGCGGGTTCCGCTCACACGTGTTCGATGTGGAACCGGGCGTAGAAGCGGATGTGGTGACCCCCGTTGTCACGGAAGATCCCGGCCACCGTCTCCTTGGTCTCATCGTCCTCGACGGACACCCCCACCAGGGCTTCTCCGGCTTCGAGTTCCTGTTCCACGTGGCGCAGGTGTTCACCCTCGTAACCAAGCCAGTGGAACATGCGCCGGATGCGGGCGGAGACGCCGTAGCTCGCACCGCTCGGCGACAGGTTGTCGATGCCGTGGCGGCCCCGGTAGATCGTGATCGCCTCGGTGCCGACGTTCCGGGAGATCAATTCGCCGATGATCTTCGGAACGTTCGTGTCGGGATCCTCGACGAACGCGTAGACGTGATCCGTCGGGTAGGCGAGGAACCCCCGTGGGTTCTCGATGATCTCGGGATCGGTGTCGTGGTCGACCATTGTTCGGATCCTTTCGTGACCGCTCCACACCTCGGACTCCGGAACGGACCCTGACCCGGGAATCGAAACGGTGGGTCGGATCCGGTCGCCACCCGACCCGAAGGGTACGGTGCCGCCCGGGACCGGTGTGATGGGCCGATCAACTCCCGACTGTGCGGCGCAGCATCAGCCGTTCGTGGACCCGCGGGCAAACCCGAAGGATGTTCGCGTCGATCAAAACGGTGAGCTGCGCTGCTGGAAGTGTGAGGGCGGGTTGTCCTGGCCGAGGAGTCCGTCCGACGACCCGCCCACATTCGCCCCGATCGGATCTCGATCACCGCACACCCCGTCGACGGCGTACGCGTGGTATCGGTTTTGATACCATCGCTCCCATGGCGATGACACTGCGACTCGACGAGGACGAAACCGACGCGCTTCGCCGTTTCGCCGCACGTCACGGGCGTTCGATGCAGGACGTCGCCCGGGAGGCGATCCGGGAACACATCGAAATGCGCAGCCGCCGGGAACTCCTCGACCGGGTACTCGACGACGAGATCCCACGGTATGCCGAAGCGCTCCGGCGCCTCGGCGAATGACCGTTCTGTACCTCGACCTCGACGACGTCCTCCACATCGCCGAACGTGTTCTCGGCGGCGAGGTCGCCATCAGGGACCGTGGGCTCCTGGCATCCGCCGTCGCCCGACCGATGGCCAGCGCATTCGGTGACGACGCCTACGCGACCCTGCACGAGAAATGCGCGGCACTCCTCCATTCGATCGCACGCAACCATGCCCTGGTCGACGGGAACAAACGCCTCGCCCTGGGGACCACGATCGCGTTCCTGGGTGTGAACGGCCGGCGTCCGACCATGACCAATGACGAGGCGTACGAGTTCATCGTCGCGATCGCGTCGGGGGATCTCGACGACGTACCGGCGATTGCCGCGCGCCTGCGTACGGGGACGCATCCGACCGGCTGAAATCGGTGCGCGCCGATCAACCCCCGGCTGTGCGGCGCAGCAT